>CAZEIY010000038.1:0-10220 GCA_964512375.1 uncultured Rickettsiales bacterium
TTGTCTACAAGCACTACTATCACCTGGGCATCGCAGCGCAGGGCCCCAACGGCCTCATGGTGACTGTGGTTCGCGATGCGGACCGCCGCTCGATCTTCGACACTGCCGCTGAGGTCCAGCGCCTGGGTCAGGCGGTGCAGGACGGCACAGCGACCCGTGACGAGTTGAGCGGTTCGACGTTCACGATCAGCTCGCTCGGCAAGCTGGGCGGGGTTCTTGCCACACCGATCATCAACTTCCCCGAAGTTGGCATCATGGGCGTCCACAAGATCGAGCAGAAGCCCGCTGTCCGTGACGGTGAGATTGTGGCTCGCTATCTGATGAACCTGAGCATCTCGCTCGATCACCGCCTGGTGGACGGCTGGGATGGTGCCATGTTCCTGCAGGAGGTTAAGACCCTGCTCGAGGATCCGACCCTCATGTTCATGGAGATGGTGTGAGCCCAGCGCCCCGCACCAAGGCTGCTTCCGGCAAGGCCAAGGCCAGACGCAAGAAGAAGGTGGCCGGTAGCTCTCCGGCGCGTGGGCCAGCCTGGTCGTACTTCGAGGGGGACGCTGAGCAGAAGGCGCGTGGGCTGTTTCAGTTGATCGGTGAGGACGGCAGCTACGATGCTGCCGATGTCGCGAGCATCGATAAGGCCCAGGCTATTGCCCTCTTCCGAGGCATGGTCTCCATCCGGATTATCGATGAGCGGATGATCGCCCTTCAGCGCCAGGGACGCATCGGCTTCTATGGTGAGGCCCGCGGCCAGGAGGCCTCAGTAGTTGGGTCAGCTGCTGCTCTTGAGCCTAGAGACTGGTTGGTCCCTGCCCTGCGTGAAGCGGGAGCGGGTCTGTATCGTGGTATGTCGCTGGGCAGCTACCTCGCTCAGATTCTCGGCAACTCCAATGATGTCTGTAAGGGCCGGCAGATGCCATGCCACCCATGCGACAAGGAGCGTAACTACGTGGTGATGTCGTCGGTGGTCAGCACCCAGATACCCCACGCTGTGGGCATTGCCATGGGCATGAAGATCAAGGGCACAGACCAGGTCTGCATGGGCTTCATGGGCGATGGAGGCACCAGCGAGGGTGACTTCCATGTGGCGCTCACCTTTGCCGGCGTGCAGAAGGCGCCGGCAGTGCTCATCTGTCAGAACAACCAGTGGGCGATCTCGACGCCTGGTGACGAACAGTGCGCGGCCGACACGATCGCGCTCAAGGGTCTGGGCTACGGGCTGGAGTCTCTCAGGGCTGATGGAAACGACGTGCTCGCCGTGCATGAGTTGGTCAAGTACGCCGTCGACAAGGCTCGCCGGGGCGAGGGGCCTACTTTCATTGAGCTGCTCACCTATCGGGTCAGCGCGCACTCGACGTCGGACGACCCCTCACGTTATCGCGATGAGTCGGTCACCGATGTGTGGCGAGAGAAGCGCGATCCCATCGAGCGCCAGCGGGCCTTCCTCGTCACTCAGGGCTGGCTGAACGATGCTGAGTTCGAGGCAATGAAGGTTGAGATCGAGCAGAAGGTTCGAGACGTCATCGCAGAGCAGGAGGCCGCTGGTCTGCCACCCCTGGACTCAATCATCGAGGACGTCTTTGAGGAGCCGACCTGGCTGCTTCGTGAGCAGTTGAGTGAGTTGAAGCAGAGCTGAGCCTGCCGTGGCAGCTGCCGGGCATCCATGAAAGAGAGCGAGACGATGGCGAACGAACTGCGTGTAGACGCTGTAGTGATTGGTAGCGGCCCTGGTGGCTATGTCTGCGGTATCCGCCTCGGACAGCTTGGCGTCAAGACCATTGTGGTCGAGAAGGAGAGCCCCGGAGGAGTGTGTCTCAACGTGGGTTGTATTCCGTCCAAGGCGCTCATTCACGCAGCAAAGACCTACGAGAAGCTGGGCAAGTCGGAGTCCATGGGTATCAAGGTCAGCGGGGTGCCCGAAGTCGACATGGCACAGATGCAGGCCTGGAAGGGCAAGATCGTCAAGAAGCTCACTTCAGGCGTGAAGCAGCTTCTTAAGGCGAATGGCACCCAGTTCATGCTGGGCACGGCCCGCCTCGCCAAGGGGAGCGGCGGCGCCCATCGGGTGATCGTTGACGGCAAGGATGGCGAGACCACGATCGTGGCGAAGAACGTCGTTCTGGCAACAGGATCACGCCCCATTGTCATTCCAGGTTTCGACATCGATCAGGGCAAGGTGCTCGACTCGAGCGGTGCGCTCGCCCTCGATGAGGTGCCCGCGCGAATGGTGGTGATCGGTGGCGGCTACATTGGCCTCGAACTGGGCACTGTCTACGCCAAGCTTGGCACCAAGGTGACGGTGGTTGAGGCAATGAGTTCGCTGCTCGGCACGATGGATCCAGATTGCGTCAAAGTGGTCGCCCGCAAGCTGAAGAAGATGGGCGTGGACGTGATGCTCGACACCAAGGCCCAGGGCTGGAAGAAGAAGGGCAAGGCCATCACTGTCGAGGTAGAGGGCAGCAAGGGGCCCACGAGCATCGACACCGATGTGGTGTTGGTGAGTGTCGGTCGCCGTCCCAACAGTGAGAATCTCGGTCTGGATAAGCTCGGCGTCGCCACGGAACGAGGCTTCGTTACCGTGGATGACAAGCTGGCTACCAATGTGCCAGGCATCTATGCGATCGGTGACCTCTGTGGCGGCATGTTGCTCGCCCATAAGGCTTCCAAAGAGGCTGAGGTCGTCGCCGAAGTGATCGCCGGGCACAACGCTGCCATGGACATACGCACCATGCCTGCCGTCGTATTCACCGATCCCGAGGTGGCATCCTCGGGTCTGACGGAGGCCGAGGCTAAGGAGGCCGGTCACAGCCTGAAGGTCGGTAAGTTTCCCTTTGCCGCTTTGGGTCGTGCTCTCTCGGTCAATGACACCGATGGGTTTGCCAAGATCGTGGCTGACGCTGAGACGAACGAGATCCTGGGGCTGCACATCGTTGGTAATGGCGCCTCTGACCTCATCAGCGAGGGTGCTCTGGCGATAGAGATGGGTGCAGAACTCCATGATCTCAGCCTCACCGTGCATCCGCACCCGACCTTGAGTGAGGCGCTCATGGAGGCGGCCGCCGCGGCCCTTGGCGAGGCGGTCCACGTCATCAACAAGTGAGCTCTATCGCGGACTCCGCGCCAGAACTGCGCATCGTCGATCTCGGCGAGCTCTCGTACGCAGAGGCGTACGCGGAGCAGCAGCGATTGGTCGATGCTGTCGCTACAGGTTCAGAGCCGGACACGGCGCTCTTGCTCGAGCATCCTCATGTCATCACCCTGGGTCGCAACCGCGAGGCACCCGCCAATGTGCTGGCCTCGGGCGAAGTTGAGGTGGTGCAGACTGAGCGCGGCGGCGACGTCACCTACCATGGCCCTGGCCAACTGGTGGCCTATCCAATCGTCGCGCTGCGAGAGGATGAGCGGGACCTTCACGAGTTCATGCGCCGTCTAGAAGACGCCATCATTGGCACTCTGCAGCGTGCTGGTCTTGCGGCAGGGCGGTCAGCGGGGAATACCGGAGTCTGGATGTCGGAGCGAAAGCTCGCCTCTATCGGCATCGCCTGCAGGCGATGGGTCACCTGGCACGGCCTGGCGCTGAACGTGAGTACCGATATGGGCTACTTCCAGCGAATCAATCCCTGTGGTTTCGAGGCTGGGGTGATGACCAGCATGCAGGCTGAACTGGGCGAGCGGACCCCGAGCATGGCGCAGTGTAAGGACTGGCTGGCCGAGGAGCTGTGTCGTTCTCTGGGGCGCAGTCGCATCTGACGTCACCCGAACCCGGGCCGATCAGGTAGGCCCACCGAGCGGGCCGCTGGGCTCATCGCGGGTGGAACCACCCAGGCTCCCAGAGCCTTCGCCCCCGAATCCGTCCGTCGGGCTGGAGAGCGGCGCACCCGTAGTGGGGGCAGCACCCAGACCACCGGCTTCGAACACCGCTTTAGTCTCCTCGTTGATCCAGCAGACCCACACCGTGTAGCCGGCGACCAGAATGCCTGGGCAGTTACCGAGCTGCAGTACGGAGAGTACCGTGGCCAAGGTTCGGCCCTCACCCTGAGCCACCTTCCCGGCAGCATGGAAGAACAGCGCTCCAATGAGAATAGATAGGCCTCCCGCAACGATGACAACGGGAATGGACCATGGCTCGGCCTCGGGCTGATCCATGACTATGGCGCCCACCCCGAACACGATCAGTCCACCGAGCACGGCGAGAGCGGTCATGACTTTGTAGACGGTGGCGAGGTAGTCCAGGTGTTTCATGGTGTCCCTTGCAACGTGAGTTCGTTCAGCGTGCCGAGATCTGGGGTCACCTTATCGTCTTTGCCGGCACCAAAGTGTAAGAAGCGCCACAGAGGGCCCTTGAGGCCCTTCTGCATGCGAAGGTTCTGGAGCATCGTCTGTTGAAAGGTGTCCTTGTCGCCGGGAGTGATCCAGTGACTGCGCCGCCGACACTCCTCGAAGATGAGGTTGGCGGCACCTCGGTCGAGCTTCGGTGAGAAGTAGAAGGTGGGCTGAAGCAACTGCTCATCGGCACCGACCAGACCCTCGTCGATGGCCCGTTGGTGTAGCAAGCCCCCGGGGTAGATGCGTACCCCGACCATAGCGATGACGGCCGCGGGGTCGAGCTCGTCCATGACAGCAAAGGTCTCTCTCGCGGTGTCTCTCGTCTCGTCGGGGCCCGCGAAGATCAAGCTGACAGCAGTTCTCACTCCTGCGGCTTTGAGATTCGTGATTGAGCGGCGGATGTGTTTCTGGAAGAAGCCCTTTTGGAAGGCACGGAGCACCGGGTCAGACGCTGAGTCGCAGCCCATCTCGACCTCTTTGCATCCCGTCTCAGCCGCGAGCTCTGCGAACTGCTGGCTCACCTGCCTCGGGTTGATGTAGGCCGTCCAGCCGATGTCCAGGCGACGGGCCTTGATCTCCTCGAGGATGCCGATCGCCTGGCTCTCGGGGAAGTTGAACACCGAGTCTACGAAGAAGAAGTCGCGAACGCCCTCGCTCAGCCAGTGCTCGATCTCGTCGGCAACGGCCTGTGGGCTGCGGGTGCGCTCGGTCCCCCCTTCGAGAAGGGGGTAGGTGCAGAACGTGCACTTGAAGCGGCAGCCCCTCTTGGTCTGCAGGTTCATCATGCCGCCTTCGCGGTAGTACCGCTCTACAGCAAAACCCTGCCAGCGGGCAGCGGGGATGAGGCTTGGGTCGAGGCGTCCCGCTGGTTCTCCCTCGAAGACCTGTCCGCTGGTGCGGTCCTTCCAGACGATCCCTGGAAGGGCGCGAGGGTCGCTGGCCCTGTCGAGGGCGTCGAGGAAGGCGGGAAACACCAACTCTCCTTCGCCGACCACACCGTAGTCGACGTCGTAGCGTTCCATGAAGGGCAGGGGGATGAGGCTGAAACCTGCGCCGCCAAACACAAGCGGCAGTGCAGCAGCTTCGCCCCGGAAGGCCGTGATGATGCGGTCCAGGTCAGCTAGAGGCGTATAGGTGATGGGATAGGCGGAGTTGTCGATGTTGCGGATCGATAGACCGGCTACCTGGGCCCAGCCTTCGCTGACAGCGGCAGCGATGGCGGCTTCGATGTCGTCGGTGAAGGTGAGATCGAGGACACGGTACTCGTGACCCTCTGCCTGGAGTGAGGCAGCCAGCGTCGCCAGGCCCAGGGGAGGGACAGGATCGGGGTAGGTGTAGCGGTTGGTGTTGACCAGTAGGACGCGCATTACTGCCGAGTGTGCCGAGCCGGAGACTGACTGGCAAGCAGTTACAGGGCGGGCAGGACCTCGCATTCGGGTTCGAGCGCTGCTGCGGGATCGGGTTCGGGTTCCTGTCCCGTCGATAGCCAGCCGCATAACGAGAGCACTACGGAGAGGATGCAGGTCTGGTAGCCCTTCAGTGCATTAAGCCTAGCAGCGATGCGAGCAGGCAGTGGTCAGTAATTGGGTGGGATTTGCCTGCGGTCATGCTAATAACGGCGGCATCATGAGCAATCATTCCTGGAACCTCTGGCGTGCGTCATTGCGTCGTACCGCGCTTACGTTGGCTCTGTGCCTTCTCTTCGGTCTGTCTTTGCCAGGCTCTGCTTGCGCTACTGACACCTGGACGACTCCCCATCCCGGAATCGACTACCTGCATCGGGTTGATACCGGCCAGGTGATTCATGCCGTCCAGATCGACATCTCTCGGCCCGAGATGGCCGTGCGTGTCACCCGAGAGGGCGAAGGACCGGCGACCCCCAGCGCAGCAGCCGCGCTCCTCGGGGCTACCGTGCTCATCAACGGTGATTGGTCCGTGACGGGCAACACCCGTCCCTTTGGCCTGTCCGTCGGACACGGCTGGCAGTGGACGGACGCGGTCGATCCTCCCAACGGAACGAACAGCCCGCACGACTGGCTCTTTCTTGCCTGCACCACTGAGAAAGACTGCTTCTTTGATGATCCTCAGAGCCAGAGGCCATGGTTGCGCTGGGCCTGGCAGAACGTTGTCGGTGGTAACGAGGCGGTGTTGATCAGAGATGGGACTGTCTATCATCCTAGCGGGGGCGACACGTTCGATGATCGCCATCCTCGCTCCGCTGTTGGTTTGGATTCGACAGCGACGGTCATGACACTGGTCGTGGTGCAGGGCCGTCGCTCGGATTCTCTTGGGATGAGCTTTGGTGAGGTCGCCGACCTCATGGAGGGCCTTGGGTGCCACGATGCGATGATGCTCGACGGCGGGGGAAGCAGTGGTCTGGTGCTCGATGGGACGCGCCTCAACGACCGGCCAACGAATGAGCCGGCAGAACGCACTGTGGTCAATCACCTCGCCATCATCCGCACGCCAGTATTCGACTCGGCATGTGCGTCGATCCCGAATGGTCGCTACTGCACGAGCGAGACGCTTAATTACTGTCACGGCGGACAGCACGACTCCGGCGACTGCGCCTTCGCCGGCCTGGCCTGTGAGGAGGGAATGGGCACTGCCTACTGTGTTGATCCTGCCTGCACCAATGGGGGCAACAACAACGTCTGCGTGAACTCTGATGTCATCGGACTGTGTCAGTGGGGCCAGTACGATACGGTGGACTGTAGTGGCCTGTGGGGTGCGAGCTGTGAAGAGGGTGGGGGCTCAGCCTATTGCGTGGACCCACGCTGCATCCACGGAGGGAACGCCAACTGGTGCTCGGGTGACCTGGCAGAGCAGTGCGTGGACGGCGCATATTCCACCGAGGACTGCGCGGCTACAGGCGAGGATTGCAACAGTGGCGTTTGCGTCGATGTCGGCGACGACGATGACACCACATCCGACGATGATGACTCAGCTGGTGATGACGACGACACCAGCCCGCGTCCTGAGACCGGTGCTTGGGAGTGCGCCTGTGAGCAGATAGCTGGAGAGCCCCGGCCTCCGTTGCTCCCGCTGCTCTTGCTCATGGCGCTTGGCCTACGACGTCACAGGATGTCAGGTAGCTCTCGGAGCACCGAATAGGGGCCACTGTCGTCGTAGATCTCGAGACTGAACTCGTCGGCTAGAAGGTTGAGCACCGGGTAGGAGCCCACCCCGATCCAGTTGTAGAGCAGCAGATCGGTGTCCGCGAGCACCGGGATGACGTCGTTGGGGAACTCCTCGTGCCACTGCTGGGTATGGGAAAGGTCCGCATCGCCCGCACCACCCGCTGAAAAGAGCACTGTGACCCAGTACAGGTCACCATCGCGTACGGCCTCGTAGAGGCCTTCGTAGTCGGAGTCCCACCAGGCGTACTCTTCGACGTGGCTGGTGTCACCATCACTGAGATAGGCAGCCATCCCTTTGCAGGGCTCGCACCAGATGGTGCCCATGTCGAGAATCGTGCGACGGCCCTGGCCTGAGAAGTCGTACATGTCGACAATCTCGCCGTACTGGTCAATGCCTGTGAAGCGCGGCAGAAAGGCGCCCTCTTCGGATTCAGTTTCCCAGGCTGGAAAGTCGATGGACTCCTTGTTGGGGTTGTAGGGCCAGCCACCTGTGTAGATGACACTGCTGGAGTCGTTGGGGTCGCTGCCCGCGTTGATCTCGTCGCCGTCGCGGTAGCCATCACCGTCGCTATCTGCCACCTGGGGATCCGTCTCCGCTAGAAGCTCGTCTTCACAGAGGAGGCCGTCATTGTCCGCGTCTTCGACCTGCGAGATACAGACGGAGCATCCCGGCGTGAGCAGGGACAGTGAAAGAAGGACGAGGATGGTGTGCGTGTAGGACTCGACTTGGCTCGTTGCCATATTTCCCCCAGGTGCAGTTCCTGTTCAGGATAGCGGGGTGAAGGCATGACGGGCAGAATCTCTTATCGCTTCGCTCTCGCCACGCCTCCTTGTCCTGCTTCTGTTGGGCATCGCCCTGGTCGGATTTCTTGTTCCCTTCGGGGGCAGTCCTCCGGGCCCTCTGTATACGGTCGTTCGTGGCGATAGCCTCAGCGTGATTGCCCTTCGCGAGGGCCGAACCATCGCCGAGTTGCGCGAGTGGAACGGCATCTCTGGGGACCTCATCGAGATAGGACAGGTGCTCACCGTCGGCCCCGGGGTAGAGAGTGATCGGTGGACGGTTTCGGCTCGCGCAGGGCAGTGGCTCGCGTCTCTGAGGGGATCTCTGGCAGGCCCCACTGCTGGAACGTCGGGTGAAGGGGATACGGGGTCGGTCAGTCCCGAAAAATCGATCGAGGTCTCAAGGACGAGCAGAGCGCGCGACCCAGGATTGGGTCGTTCTCGAGCGGATCAGAGCAGGGACAAGAGAGGCGAGGCGATGGGTGCGAACTCATCAGAGCCTGCTGAGGTTCCTCGGTGGCCAGCCTTGCGCATGCCGGATGCAAAGTCTTGTCTGGCTGAAGACACAGGGATTGAAGGGGACAGCTTCGGTCGCTCGCAGGGACTGGACGCTGAGCAGATCTCTGCAGCGACCCGCGCCTTCCAGGAGCAGACGTTGCGTTGCTACCAGGGCCGAGAGAGCGCTGCGGGGGAAGTGTTGGTCCAGCTCGTGGTTGGGTGCGATGGCAGGGTGCGAAGCTCGAGGGTCACGGGTGACAACACAGGCGCCGCGGGCTTCGCAGACTGCGTGGCTGATGTTATGCGCTACGTTGCCTTTCCTGCCCACGCTCGTGATGAGGTTGAGGTCGTGGTGCCGATGCAGTTCGTAGCGGACACGGGAAGCCCCTGAGACAGGCGACGACTTCACTTCCTCGTTGCCTTGCGGGCTTGCAGGGGGCAGGATTGGCGCGCTCGCTGGTCCCCCTCCGGCGAACCATCGACCGGAGTCTGCAATGAAGCGCGCAGCCCTACTGCTCGTCCTCCTCTATGGGCTACCCGCCTGCATCGCTGATCCTGAGCCGGATCCTGAGCCGGCAGAGGCGCCGGTTGCCGAGTACATAGAGCCCGCCGAACTGGAGGTCGATGAGTGGCTCATCGGCCTTCTCGATGACACCGGCAACGATGTCGTGCGTCCGGTGATCGAGGCCGGTGAGTTTGAGCTCCCCGACGAAGGCACCGACGCGGACGGAACCCGCTGGATCGATATGGACGTTGGTGACAACGGCTCCATTGGCACCTTCAACGATCCTTACTACTACGCCGTGGCCGATCTGGACGAGCCCCTGCGTGCAGGAGATCGGGTGATTGCGCGCACCATGTCCACCTATGGCACCTGGTTGGGCTCGGTGATGCAGCCGGGCTATTTCTACGGTGACCGCCGGCACCGGATACCCCTTGTGGCCAGGGCAGATGATGACGTCGTCGTGGTGCAGGGGATGGGAGGCCGTGGCGCTGAGCTACAGCTGTGGTCGACCAGCGACGAGCTGTGGATGAACCTCAGCGACCTCACGGCACCGGAGTACCCCGTCGGCGATATGAGCGAGGCCTGGCTGGGGGTGCCGGTTCTCAATCTCACGACCCAGTCGCTCAGCAACCTGACGGTCCGAGTGGTCGAGAATGAGTTCTTCGAGACGACCGAGCAGATCATTACGTCCATGGGGCCGGCGACGGTCACCCAGGTGCCCGTGTTGTTGCGACCCAAGGCGGCGCCAACCGACCCCGAGCAGCCCATGGTGGCTCGGGTGCGTCTCATCGCGCAGGGCCTTGAGTACAGCTACGAGCGTGACATCGAGATCGGCGTGACCGATCCTGATGTGGGCCACTGGGCGACCTTCCGCTCTCCCGTTGATGGTTCGGTACAGGGCTACGGTATGCGTCGTCCGAGCAACTTCGACCCGGATCGGGACTACGCTCTGGTACTCAGTCTGCACGGTGCCA
>CAZEIY010000038.1:10230-18133 GCA_964512375.1 uncultured Rickettsiales bacterium
GGCTCGCGCCTATGAAGCGCGGGACTGGGCCTACATCATCGCCCCCACCAACCGGCACCCCTTCGGCTTCGACTGGGAGGAGTGGGGGCGCTTCAATGCGCTCTCCACCTTGGATGAAGCCACTGCACGTTTCTCCATCGATCCTACCCAGGTGTACCTGGTGGGCCACTCCATGGGAGGACATGGGACCTGGCATGTGGGCGTGACGACACCGGGCCGCTTCGCCACGCTTGGGCCCTCAGCAGGCTGGGAGTCGTTCTATAGCTACGGTGGCTCGGCCCGTCCCATCGGTCCCCTGGCTCGGTCTCGAGCCCACTCGGACACGCTCAACTACATCGAGAACATCGAGCAGCGAGGTGTCTACATCATCCACGGCGACCAGGACGACAATGTTCCCGTGAGCGAGGGCCGCAACATGTTCGCAGCGGCCAGCGCGGTCAGCGACGACGTCACCTACTACGAGCAGCCTGACGTGGGGCACTGGTGGGATCTGGATGGCGAGGACGAGGGAGCTGATTGCGTCGACTGGGACCCACTGTTCGACTTCATGCAGGAGCGCCGGCTTGATCCTCTTGAGTTGGACTTCCGTTTTCGCAGCCCCTCTCCGTCGTACAGCCCGACCCACTCCTATGTGACTCTTCTCAGCGCACTGGATGCCTACGAGGATCTGGTGATCGAGTCGAGCAGCGCGTCTGGCGAGGTGACTCTTACGACGACGAATGTGCGTTCGTTGCGAGTGGATACGGCAGCACTCTCTTCTCTCGGTGTGACCTCGCTGAGTGTGGATGGCGAGGTGGTTGACCTGAGTGCAGAGAGTGTCGAGTTGGGAGAACTGACCGGTAAGAGCAAGGATGTCTACGGTCCCTTCAACCAGGTCTTTCGCAGCCCCTTCTGTTTTGTCTATCCCGATGATGGTGGTGTGTACGAGCAGTACACCTCGTTCCTGACCAGCTACTGGGCGATCCTGGGTAACGGTCATGCCTGTGCACTGCCCGTCTCTCAGCTCACGGATGCCATCCGCGCGGAGCGTAATCTCATCTTTGTGGGTCTCGATGATAACGAGGTCGGCTCAGGCATGTCCTTTGACTTCGACGAGGACGAGGTCGACATCGGCCCCATCTCCTGGGATGAGGCTGGCCTGCTCATGGTGTTCCCCAGCGGAGGCCGTCTGAACGCAGTGCTGACAGCGACCGCGGCGGATCCTCATCTGCTCTATCGCCAGAGTCCGTTCAGCTCCCGCTCGGGCATGCCTGATTTTGCGGTCTGGACAAGGAGCGGTGCTCGAAGTTCGGGCTTCTTCAGCCCCGATTGGGAGTACCTCCCCGGTCAGTAGGCTCCCTTGCGCGAGGACAACATTGGTCACCCGGACCACAGGGGCGGGTCGGCATTAGGCTCGCGGTCGAGCTCAGTTCGAGAGGGGAAACCCAGAGGCTTCCCAGCCCACCATGCCGGCAGGCATGTCGTAGATCTGGCAGTAGCCCAGTTCAACGAGGTCGTCTCCAGCAATAGCGCTCATGGGCCCGGTCAAGCAGTAGAGCACCGCTTTTGCGCCCACATCTCCGTCGAGGTGGTCCTCGATGGCGTCGACGTCCGTGTAGGCGATGTGCACGTCGGTCCCCTCGATCTCTCCGGCATAGGGGATGTGCACGTTGATCAGCTGGAAGTCCTTGTTGGCCATCATCTCGTTGAGCTCGGTTGGGCTGATCTCGATGAGCTCGGGCTCGATGCCATCGCAGGGTGAAACTGCCGTGTCATCGTCGTCTCCAGAGGGGGCTGAGTCATCATCATCACTGGCGGCCGGGCTGCAGGCGAGGCCCAGAGCGAGGGCCAGGGCGAGGAGGCAGCTCATCAGGATCTTGGAGAGTTCGCGGGTCATGGTGGGTCCTCTAGGGGGTTGAAGTGCTTCGGCTTACGGCCAGCCACAGGGTTGTGCGGTCGAGGCCAGCATTCTCAGCAGTTCGCAGGGTGATTCTCTGGGCATCCAACTCGGCGGCCTCCTCGAAGAAGCGACCGTTGGTGAAGCCATAGGTGTAGTCCGCCACCAGGAACGCAACCTCGGCTCCCTCGTCGAGGGCAGAGGGTAGCGTCGCGGTGACCTCGAAGGCATCCTCCGCTTCCAGGTCCCAGATGGCAAGTGTCCAGGCGGCTTGGACGGTCCAATCACCCAGGCCACCGGTGGGCCAATCGGCTTGAGGAATGCTCACCGCACCCAGCCAGACGTCCTCTGCGCCTACGGGCAGGGGGCCATCAGCGAGGACCTCGTCCGCATCGAAGCGCAGCTGCAGATCAGGAAGCGGGCTGAGCTCCTGGAATCCGAGTAGTGGGCCGACCACCTCGGGCACCTGGCGAAGGATGAAGTCGTGGGGCACCTCGACAGCCTCGCCGTCAGCGACATCCACCAGGTCGAAGAAGCGGCTCCAGGATCTCACCGCGAGACTCAAGTCATCTCCCGCGGGCACCAGTGTTGGTTCGATCACCTTGGTGCCCTGCCGGACGCCCTCGAACACGAAGCTACCGTCCTCGGTCGTGGGCTCAATCAGGCAGACCGCGCCGCACAAGCTCACCGACAGGTTTGCGATGGGCTCGCCCTGCTCATTGACCACCCGGCCGCTCACGCTGGCGGTGCCTTCGGGGGTGGAGTCGTCATCGTCATCGCCGGGCGCTGTCGTGCTGTCGTCGTCGTCGCTGGGCGCGTCGCTGCTGCAGGAGGTCCCCAGAAGCAGGGTACTGGCGAGGAGGGCGAGGAGGGTGAGGAGGGCGAGGTCGGTGGTGGGCTTCATCACTCGATGGTCACGTTGTCCGGGAATCGTTCCTTGAGACGGGCCCGCTCGGTGTCGTCCATGGTGCAGCCACGCAGGGTCACGTGCATGGGCTTGCCGCTGCCGCCGCGGAGGTAGATGTTCGGGTCGTCTGCATTCCTCGCCTCATTGTCTCGGATCGTGACTCCTTCGAGTAGCGCTGTGCCACCACGTAGGGTCAGGGCCGCGCCGCTGCCGGCCTGGTTGCCTATGATCGTGCCACCGCGCATCACCAACTCAGAGTCGTTATCCATGAGGATCGCGCCACCGTCCTTGTCGGCCTTGTTGCCTTCGAGAATGCAGTCTTCGAGCAAGAGCCTTCCTGTCGCCATGTAGATGCCACCGCCGCCGACGATGGGGCTGTGGTTGTTTGTGAGTTTGCAGCGGCGAAGGGTCACATCTGCCCAGGCGTCCAGGAAGAGCCCCCCGCCTGAGTCTTCCGCCCCGCCACGTAGCGTCAAGCCTTCGAGGACCACCTTGATGTCGAGTTTCTTGACCCTGACTACCGAGAACTGCCCCCCGCCGCTCAACGTGGTTGCGCTCGGGTCGCTGTGCACCGCGCGGATTGTGATCGAGCGAGAGATCTCAACTTCAGAGTCATACACACCCGGATGCAGGCACAGCACTGCGTTGTCTGTCGCAGCATCAATCTGGTCTTGGAGTGAGTCTGTGGGATGGAGGGTGCTGGTGCAATCGGGAGCAGACACTGAGTTCTCCGGTGCTGAGGGGCTGGCGGCTGGAGGGCTGACGGCTACCCCAGATGCAGCGGGTGGCTGTGTTGAGCGTCCAGGGCAGGCACCAATAAGGAGGAGGAGAGATGGGACGATGAGGAGGGAGTGAAGACGATTCATCTACTCGAGGTCGGTCGGGGAGGTGCCGAGCGCGCGGAACAGCTTACGAAATGTTGCTACATCGACCACGCCGGGGTGGTGCGAACCCCAGGGATTGAATACGTCGATGCCGTCACCCTTCACTCCGCGGATGATGTAGGCGTGTCGGCCGAAGACCTGGGGACTTGCGCTGATCTCGCCATAGGCCTTGTATTCGAGCAGAAGATCGTCCGCGCTGGCAGGTGCGGCACCTTCGGGATACTCGACGGTGAATGCTGCATCCTTGTAGTCGACGCTGCCCGTCACTTTGTCTCGCTTCGTTCCGGCTGGTCGGGAGGTGAGCTTGCCCTTGCCGTCGTCCCAGACGCGCGGCGCGACGGGCTCGCTGGCCTCATCCGAGATGCCGACAGAGTTCTTCACCACTTTGGCGCCCTCAGGGTCTGAGCTGTAGCTCCCGTCTGAGCCGGTGAACGACGACTTGAGATCACGGGGCGCTTCGTACAGTGAGGAGGCAGTGATGGCGTCGCCGCGTTCTATGGAGCCCTTGATCGCGGACAACAGGGCTTCGTCGCTGCGGAAGTGACTCATTCGCGTGCTCGCTGAGGGCAGGCCAGTCATCTCGGAGATGGCCTGGGTCGCGTGTCCCCCCTCGATCGCGTCGTAGCCCTGTTTCCCCGGGATAAGTTCGCCCTTCCACGATGCATAGGCTTTCTCGATGATCACCGGCCAGAGCGGTATGTTCTTCAGGGAGGCGTCGCTTATCGGCTTCTTCTTGAGCGCGTAGATGAACTTGCCACCGCTGGAGGGAATCCAGGTGTCGACTACGACGCTCTTTTTGGGTCCTGGGAGGCCGCGGACGAATTCGGTGAAGGTGACCTTGTAGCTGTTCGCCTCGCCGCCGGGGCTGACCATCTCTCGGAGGGTCTTTCGGCCGCCCGGAGTGGCGGCCAGGGCGCCCAGTGAAGTGATCAGGTAGCAGTCGCCGAGCGAGCCCTGCTTGATGTCGTCGAGGGATGGCTCGCCGATGAATGCTTTGCCCCGCACCTTGCTGTACTTGATGCCCAGTTCTGCGTGGTCGACGTCCCCATCTTTGTCTTTGTCGGCCCTGTCGAGGCCCGGCTGCACCTTGGCGTCGAGGAAGTGGACCCAGCCCTCGGTGGGCTCGCGGCCTGGCCAGGCGGTTACCTCAAGGTAGTCGCCCCTGTCGCGGCCAAAGGCGAGCGGTGAACCCTGCGCCAGAGAGGCCAGGGAACTGCTCTCCGGGTCGGGCGCGCTTAGTAACTCGGTGCCCGCGCTGCTGGAGACCATGCCGCTCTTGCCGGCGAGCTCTTTCGCTGAGCCGTGCGCGCCGGGTTCTCTGTCGGACTCGCCGGCGGGGGTGGTGGCCGCGGGATCACGTCGCAGCATCAGGCTCTCGCTAGGAGCTCCAGAAGGCGACATCCTGGCGGCACCCTCGGCGAAGGACATCCCGGCCGCGGGAGACGAACTGGTCTGACTCGCTCCGCGCGCTCCAGCGCTGGAACTCTTTGCATCAGTCGCCTTTTGGGTCTTAGCTCGCACCCTGCTCCGTTCCTCTTGTGTCTCGCTGCGGGACTGTGGGCCTATTGTCCACGCACCGGGGCAACTTGAGAAGGGTGTTTAGCGTCTTTCACGCCGCTGGCTGTCACAGAGAAGGCGGATTTCAGATGCCGCTGCTCGAAGGCCATCGCTGTGATTCAGTAGCGGATCACGATGTAGCCGTCTCCGCCGTTGGCGTTGGACCCTGCGACACCGATGCCGGTTGGATAGTCGCTGTCACCGCTTCCTCCCGGCTGGATTTCGTCGGTCGACACGAGTAGCTGTGGATTACCAACCTGTGCATTCGCATAGCCCGAGCCGCCACCGCCGCCGGCGTGGAGTGAACCCGCGCCACCGCCGTAGTAGCCGTCACCGCCACCGCCGCCGCAGTTACCACCGCCATTAGGAAAGGAGAGGCCGTTGCCCCCAGCGTTCTTACTTCCGGGGCTGTTGGTGCCGTGGGATCCGCCGGATCCTCCTGAGGTCTGTGTGCCGCCGCGCCCGTAGCCGCCCGAGGCGCAGGAACAGTAGCTCATGTAGCCTCTGCCTCCTTCATTGCCACCGCCGCGCCCGCCCCTGGTGCTATAGGACGAATGCCATCCAGTGCAGCCTGCTCCACCGCCTCCACCGGCGATCAGCATCTCGGTACCGTCGCTGAGCTCGATGGCGCTACGGCCTCCCCCTCCGCCAGCCGAGTAGCCTGAGCGTTGGCCTGCCTGGCCGCCTGCCGGATAGGAGTTGCTGATGGACTGGGAGCCACGCAGCCCACCGACTCCTACCTTGATCACCAGGGTCTCGCCGGGAGTGGTGGGTATAGCCCCCTTGGCGAAACCACCCGGACCACCTGGGAAGGAGTAGCTCTCGCCGAGGCTACCGGCGCCCGCTGCTCCCCACAGCTTGGCCTGGATAGTGGTGACGTCTGGGGGAACGACCCAACTCTGGTCACTGCCGGTTGCAGAGAAGAACACCTCTCCGGGGAGCGATGCGGTTGCCTGCCCCGAGGGGCCGGATAGACCTTCTGAGTCGGTGGGAGTGACTGTGCAGGTCCACTGCTCGCCCGCGGCGGTGGCAGAGATTGGCAGGGTTGCGCTGGACACGCTGTTTCCGTTGCCGTCGTCCCACTCGTAGCTGTAGGTGATCTGGTGCTGGTCGATGTCGCTGGACGGAGTCGCCACCACGCAGTCGATTGGAATGGTGTGGTCTGGGTTGGATGTCGCGATCGCGATCCCAGGCGCAGTGGGGGCGCTGTTTGAGATCGTGATGCTGGCGCTCTGCACCGCAGTTCCGTTGACCAGGCCGTCGTTCGGCGTGACGACGACGAAGAATTCGCGACCGCTGGCGACTTGACTGTCTGGCAGGGTGTCTGTGGTGGAGATCCCGGCCTGGCCTCCAGGGATGTTCCAGGAGTAGCTCAGGGTTACAGAGTCTCCGTCGGCCTCCCGAACAACGACGAGTGCGGTCAGTGGGTCGCCGGTAAAGGCCGGGTTCGGCGAAACCGTTACCGAGAGCACCTCGGGGGCATCGTTGATGCAGTTGTTATCGACACCGTCGTCCCAGACTTCGTTCGCGCCCGGATACACATTCGCGGCGTTGTCGTTGCAGTCCGTGTCGTTGGTGGCGGTGCCTGGCGTCTGAAAACATGCCTGGGTGACGGCCAGAGGATTACCGAAGCCATCACCGTCGGAGTCCAGGTAGAAGGTCTGCAGCATGCCCTCGTCGATCTGCGTGTCGCAGTTGTTGTCTGCGCCGTCGCAGAGCTCGGTCGCGCCCGGATACGAGGTGGCGTCGAGGTCGTCACAGTCAGTGGAGTTGCCGACTGTGGCAAAGGGAGCGTTGCAGGCGGTAACGCTCATGCCGGCGTTGCCAAAACTGTCGCCGTCAAAATCGGCGTACCACTGACTCGGCGCGGCGTCTCCTTCGTCGCTCTGTGTGTCGCAGTCGTTGTCTACTCCATCACAGACCTCGGTGGCTCCTGGATAGGTCAGGGGGGCCAGATCATCGCAGTCGTTGCTGTTGTCGACGTAGCCGAGCGGTTGGTTACAGGCGCTCAGCGTCTGGGTGCTTCGCCCATAGCCGTCGCCGTCCGCGTCCAGGAACCAGGGGCTCTCACCGCTCGCGCCCGGCTCGTCGACCTGTCCGTCGCAGTCATCGTCGCTGCCGTTGCAGCTCTCGCTGGCATCGCTGTTGGTCGCGAAGTTGTTGTCGTCGCAGTCCTCGCAGGCAGCGAAACCGTCGAGGTCGACGTCGGCGTAGGTGGTGGTGCTGTCGCAGTTGTAGTCGTTTGGATCGCTGCAGTCGGCCTCACTGGCGCCAGGATGGAAGCTCGGGTTGTTGTCGTTGCAGTCACCATCGAAGAGGCTGTAGCCGACGAGTGCGCTGCACGAGGTCACCGCATTCGCGTTCTCGCCGTACCCATCGCCGTCGGCATCGAGGTACCAGGTCGATGCATCCTGCGCGGTGTCCTCATCGCGCTCGCCGTCGCAGTTATTGTCAATGCCATCACACAGCTCGGTGGCGGCAGGGTTCACCGCCGGGTCGTTGTCGTCGCAATCCACATCCTCGGTTGCGCCGTCACCATCGGCATCTGAGGGGCCTACGACCGCTGAGTCATCGTCGTCACCGCTAGCTGAGTCATCGTCGTCACCGCCCGCTGAGTCATCGTCGTCACCGCCCGCTGAGTCGTCGTCATCGCCTGCCGAATCGTCATCGTCGCTCAAC
>CAZEIY010000039.1:0-3250 GCA_964512375.1 uncultured Rickettsiales bacterium
GCTTCCCTGACTACGACTCGGACAGCAGCGCGGACTGTGTCGACACCGATGACGATGGCGATGGCGTCGCCGATACTTCAGATGACTGCGGCCAGGGCGATCTGGGCTGGACATCCAGCAGCACCACGGACTTCGACGGCGACGGCTGCCAGGACTCCGGTGAGGACACCGACGATGACAACGATGGCGACCTCGACGGGACCGACTGCGACGACAACAACGCGGCGATCAACAACAGCGCCGCCGAGGTGCCAGGGAATAATGCCGATGACAACTGCGATGGCACGATCGATGAGTTCACGTTTACTCACATCTGGACTCAGGTAGTGAGCGTGCGCTGCGGCTGTCACACGGGTGGAAGTAGCGGCGGCATGAACCTGCCCGATCAGGCAACGGCCTACCAACGGCTGGTAGGTGGGACAGTGACTTCAGGCCAATCGCCATCTGGCGCCATTCGCATCGTCGCGAACGACGCAATCAACAGCTACCTGATGCGGAAGATTGATGGTACCCACACCACCGCTACCGCTGCCGGACTGCCCGACATCGGAGGTGGAGGCAACCAAATGCCAAATGGTTGCTCGGGGTCCAGTTGCCTGGACCAGGCTACTCGAGACGGCATCCGCGCCTGGATCAACTCGGGAGCGCCGGACAACTGAGCAGACAGCGCCTCAACGTGCTACTTCAGCAGAGTCTTCAGGCGCCGCTCGAGCTCCTCGGGCAGCACCTTGCGGGTCTCCTGAACGACCATCAGGATCTGCGCCCATAAGGCCCATAGCTTCGGGTCCTGCATTCGCTTGATGGCAACATCAGCGAGGTCCTGTGCCTCGGCGGCCAGCTTCGCCTTTCGGTAGACCACCGCCAGCTCCTCGGTGAGAGTGCGCCGCGAGGCTACGTACTCGATTTTCTGCTCTGCGGTGCCCGCCCTTCGCTTCTCCTTAGCGCGGATCGAATACCCCCCTGCACTGCCAGGACCAGCGTCGAGTCCCATCGCCTCTACCTGGCGGGCGATCTCCTCTTCCTTGGCGTCCTCGAGGACTGCGAGCACCTGCTTCTTCATGGCCGCTTCGCACTTGTCGGTCCAGGCTTCCGCCGAGCCATCTCTGGCGATGCTGATCAGCACGCCTGGAGGATCCTTGCGGGCGCCGGCCTTGGCCGAGGAAATATTGAGACCGAAGCTTCCGCCGACGCTGTTCACCGCCTGCTCCACGCGCGCCCGCCAGTTCCTGGGCAGGCTCTTAGAACGGAAATTAATGATCAACGTGTTGTAGCGCTTGAACGCCATCGATCTGCCTCGCATCCCCCGGGCTCGACTGGGCCCTTCATTGTATCGCTGAGTACTCAACACGAGAAGAGTTACACTGCACGCAGGAGGTTTTCATGACACCCACACCAGCCATCCCCGGACGAAGTATCTCAGTAGCCCTCTGTATTGGCCTGCAGCTTGCCCTCAGCGCATGCATCAGCGGAACCGTGGCGGACGATGACGATACAGTCTCCGACATCCCCGAGGTCTGGGAGAGCCAGTACCCCGGTGGCTGCAATGACGGCGCAGATAACGACGGTGATGGACTCTTTGATTGCGACGATACCGACTGTCAGGGCTCGGTAGACTGCCTGCCTGACGGGGATGACGACGACTCCGCCGACGACAACACCGACGGTAACTCCGACGACGATGACACCTCAGATGACGACGACACGGTCGACGACAAAGAGAAGCCCTGCGTAGATACCGACGGAGACAACTGGTGCGTCGGCGAAGACTGCGACGACCTCGATGCCAGCGTCAGCCCCATTGGGATCGAGGTCTGCGACGGCAAGGACAACGACTGCAACGGGCTGGAGGATGACAACGCCGTCGATGCGGGGACCTGGTTCCTGGACGCCGATGACGACGGCTACGGCGCCTCCCATGTCAGCAACGAAAACTGTCAGGCGCCCGCCGGTTTCGTCAGCAATGACCTCGACTGCGATGACCTGCAACCCGCCAGCTATCCGGGAGGCGAGGAGACCTGCGACCTGCTGGACAATAACTGTGACGGCAACATCGATGAGGGAGATGCCGCGCCCACCACCTGGTACGCCGACTTCGACGGCGACAGCTACGGCAACGCCGGCAACGCCGCCGTCGACTGCACTGCCCCGCCGGGCTTCATCCTGGCTGCGGGCGACTGCGACGATCTGGATCCCGGCGCCAATCCCGCAGAGAGCGAGATCTGCGATGAAACCGACAACAACTGCGATGGGAGCATTGACGAGGGAGCGGCGGCGCCTGCCACCTGGCACGCTGACTTCGATGGCGACGGCTACGCCAACATCGTCGTCAGCGAGCAGGCCTGCGTCGCCCCTGCGGGCTATCTTGCGGCAAGTCTTGCCACGGACTGCGATGACCTCGACGCCAGCACCTATCCCGGCGCACCCGAACTGTGTGACGGCGCAGACAACGACTGCGCCGGCGGCGCCAACTTCGGCGGAGTTACCGGCAGCGAGGATGACGGCGACGGCGATGGCGTCACCGAGTGCGACGGCGACTGCAATGATGGCGACTTCGCAACCTTCCCAGGCGCGATTGAGGACTGCGGTAGCGGCGATCTGAACTGCGATGGAGATGCCACCGCCGGCGCCGTGGGGGGAGACACCTGGTACGCCGACCTCGACGGTGACGGCTACGGCGGCTCGACCCTGACCTTCGTCTCGTGCACCCAGCCACCGGGTTATGTGGAAGCGTCTCTCAACGGCGACTGCGACGACCTGCAGCCCATCGTGTACCCGGGTGCCGCCGAGTTGTGCGACGGCATCGACAACGACTGCGACCCCACCACCGTCTCAGGCGGCACCGCGGACGGCGAAAACGACGGCGACGGCGACGGACTGCGTCCGTGCGGCGGCGACTGTGACGATGCCGACGATGCCAACTACCTCGGCAACACAGAACTCTGTGATGGCCAGGACAACGACTGCAATAATGCAGCCGATGTAGAGGGGGCAGGTAGCGAGAGCGACGATGACAGTGACTCGGTCAGTGAGTGCCAGGGAGACTGCGATGACACGCCAGTGACCGGAGCTACTACATTCCCAGGTGCCAGCGAGTCGTGTGATTCCATTGACTCTGATTGCGACGGCTCCCTCGTGGATAGCTTCGCGGACTTCGATGGCGATCTGGACCCCGACTGCATCGATCTCGACGACGACGGCGACGGTGATGCCGATTCCAGTGACTGCGATGACGCAAACAGCAATGTGTTCA
>CAZEIY010000039.1:3260-18104 GCA_964512375.1 uncultured Rickettsiales bacterium
TGTGTTCAGCGGCGCACCCGAAATCTGCGATGAGGTCGATGCCGACTGCGACGGCCTGCTGGTGGACTCTGGAACGGACAACTGCGCCAGTAACGCGACCTGCATCAACAACGGCAGCTCGCACAGCTGTGAATGCGACTCAGGCTACCAGGGCACCGGAACCAGCAGCTGTATCCCGATACCGCTGTTCAATGGCACCGTCCTGCTCAATACCAGCCAGGAGCAGCAGCTCAACACATGGGTCGGCTCCCCCGGCCAGGTATGGACTCTCTGCTACCGAAGGTCCACTCACGGTGCCTCTGCATCAACCTTCCATAGCCAATGCGACTCCTACTCGAACACCATGACCATCACGCAAATGGACAACGGCAACTTGATGGGTGGCTACGCTGGCCTGAGTTGGTCTGCTGGCTGCTACAATTCCGGTTCGAGCAACTTCTTGTTCTCGCTCACAAACGGACAGCGCTGGAACTGCACCACTAGTCAACACTGCGGGTGCGCCAACAGCAGCTACGGACCAACCTTTGGTGGCGGTCACGACTGGAAAGTCGACTCCAACATGACTACCGGCTACTGCAGCGCCGGTCACTCGTATTCTGGTTGCAGCTCGAACAGCTTGTGCGGCAGCTACAGCAGCTGGAGCATCACTGAGATGGAAGTCTGGTACCGCTGAACGTCACCCCTCAGTCGTTATAGGGAGCGGGCCCTATCCAGGTGCCGCCCCACAGACCGATGTAGTCCGAGCCCGGCGTCAGATCCACATGAAAGTGGTTGTCGTGAGCATCATCGTAGTTGGGGGTCAAGATGATCGACCAGTAGTCCTCATCGTGCCAGCGATAAGCAGAATCGTGCAGGAAGATCCCTGCTGCCGTAACCGGAGTCACGGCAGGAATGTCATTGGGTCCACCCTCCCAGTGATCGACCAGCGTCCACTCAGTGCCGTCATCAAAGCGAAAACCATAGATGTCGATGGCGTCGCCGAAGCCATGCCGCGACAGGCTCGTTGTGCCAGCTATGACCCGGCAGTTGTAGGTGCCGATGTGCAGCAAATCCGTGACGCCGAAAGGCTGCACGTCAAGGACTGTGTCGGCCAGCGAGTGTGCCATGTCACAAGATGCGAGCACCTTGTCAGTGACCGCCCCGTCGTAGTAGCGGAGTTCGGTGCCTAGCAATGGGCTCTTCACCCAGACTGGATCTTCTATGTGACAGGTCAGCCCTGGGAAGCCCTCAGGACTGGAGTCAGCACGCACGGTGGGCTCGAAGTCGATACCGCGCTCCGCGAGCTCGATGTGACAACTGCTCAGATCGCTCTCTTCGCCCGGCAGGCAGACGTACATCTCTGTGCTCGCCTCATTGGCTCGGGCCTCGACCCGGCAGCCATAGCCCGGACGGCAACCGCTGTCGGGGAAGATTCCGAGATCGCAACGCGAGAAGCAGGCCCCAGCACCCAGGTCTGCAGCCGCAGGAAGCAAGGCTGCCTCCTCGACACAAAAGGTCGTCGGGTGACCCGCGAGGTCCGGGCAGTACAGGTCACAGGCCACCGAACAGGTACCCCCTGGAAAGCCGTCTCCTTCGGGCAGACAGGTGCCACCTTCGAAGTCACAGTCCACATTGGTCAGGCAAGGGCTACCGACGAAGCCCAGCGGGCCCTCGTCAGGGGTAGCGTCATCATCGTCGGCGGTGTCGTCGTCATCGGCGGTGTCGTCGTCATCGGCGGTGTCGTCGTCATCGGCGGTGTCGTCATCATCAGCGGTGTCGTCGTCGTCGCTGCCCTCATTACCAGCACTGTCATCGTCATCGGAAGCCTCTCGTACCTCGTAGCATCCGCCTCCAGACAGAGACACAAGCAGAAGAAGAACGAGAAGTAACCGAGGGCAGGAACGGAAGGGATGTCTATCGATGCGAGGTGTGATCATGAGCGCAAGAGTAGCGATGATTTTCAAGAGCGATGTGGAGAGCTTGTGGAGATTGCTCTCGCTCCACCCCAAGCGCAGCACTACTCGGCAGCGAAGAGTTGAGCGGGATCGGCAAAGGCCTTGAACTCCAAGGCATTGCCGCTCGGATCGGTCAGAAACATCGTGTACTGCTCACCCGGCTCCCCTTCGAAACGAAGCTTCGGCTCAATGAGAAACGACTGACCTTGCGTCAGCAGGCGGTCGCGAAGCTCTGTCCAGTGCTCGACAGTGAGCACGGCGCCAAAGTGGCGGGCAGGAACTTGATCGCCGTCTACCTCGTTGCGCGGTACCGAACCGTCGCCAACACCGACCAGATGCACTGAGAGCTGGTGGCCGAAGAAGTCGAAGTCAATCCAGCGCTCAGCTTCGCGGCCAACAGGACAACCCAGCAGGTCCGAATAGAAGCCTCGAGCAGCCTCCAGTCTGTGCACTGGAAGTGCGAGATGGAACGGAATCATCGCTCAGTTCCTGACCGCGCGAAGAGCGAGGCTGCCTACCTCTTTACGAAAGTGCTCCTCCGCAGCGCGCTCTTCGTCACTCTTGCTCTCATCGACTGGCCTGGGATCGTAGCAACGAAAGGACTCCTCAACGACGAAGCCTGAAACCTCGAGGGTCTCCCGCCACTTCGCTTCGCTGAGCAGAGTCATCGGAACGCCCATCATCGGCTGCCAGCCGTGGCAATGCGGATTCTCCTCGAAGAAGTCGATGCACACGGTCAAGGTGCCGCCGGGACGCAGCACCCTGGCGACCGACCCCAGCGCTACAGGCAGATCCAGGGCGTAGTACAGCGCCTCCATACTGAACGCATGATCGAAGAAGCCATCACTCCAAGGCAGCTCCTCGAAGCGAGCCTGGCGAAACTGCACGCTGTCGCGAGCTGAGCTCACCTCCTTGGCGAGGCGCACCATCTCTTCAGAAGCATCTACCCCGGCGACAAAGCCGAAGCGTCCGGTGCGAGCCCGCAGCCAACGGCTGGCCCAACCATTACCGCAGCCCAGATCGAGGAGCTTGTCGTCGAGCTTGATTGGCATCGCTTCCAGCGCCTGGATCGCGCGAGCCTCGTGGCCTCGCTCCATGCCCTCAGCACGACCGCTCAGAGCCCACTGATCGAAGAGTCTTGCTGTATCTGTAGAGTCCATTGGCCGGCATGCTAGCAGGACTCATGGTGGGCACGGAGGCCAGCTTCTCTTCTGCTGATTTGATTCAGCGGCGCGCGAGCCGGAGCACCTCAGCCTCAAACTGCAGGAGATTCTCTGGCAGGGTGCTCGCGGTCACCAGGGTCTGCAGACCCGACGGCAAGCGCCCGCCGGGATCGCTCAATACGCGATAAACCAGGCGACTACGCTTGGGCCCAACGGGTATGACCTCCCAGGAACCCAGGTTGACCGGCGTCCGAATAGCGCCCGGATATTCATCCAGTACGGCGCTCGCTCTCGCGGGGTAGAGGCCCGGTGACAGGCCCCTCCAGGTCTGGCGATGATGGCCCTTGCGGCCCATCAGATCCCGCTCGATGCTGGCCCGATTGATCCAGTAGCGATCCCTTGTCAGTGTCCACCCTGGACTGTCCAGGACCTGCACGTAGTCGAGTCCACCATCCCAGCGCGCGAGCACCTCCGACTGGCTCAGAGGAATGGCGTCCGACAAGCCGGCGTGCGCATCCAGATCGGCGACCAACGTGAAGAGCAACTCGCTGTCAGCAGCCACCTCCAGCTCGCCTCGAAAGCCCGGGAGTTCGGTACCCTCGATGTCCTTGCGATAGACAGTCACTCCCTTCGCGCCGGAGCGTTGGTCCAGCTTCCAACCCCTCTCATCATGTAGTTCACCGAGCAACTGCTGAACGAGCGATCCCGCTGCTGAGGGAGGCTGAGGCTCTGCCTGAGCTAGCGTGGCTACGCACAGGTACAGAACAGCCAGTAAGAACACCCGCTGGGCGAGCATCGACATCGCGTCACATCCTCTCTGGGACGAAGCGAACCAGACCCAGGTCGGGACGCTCCTCGGTGGCGAAGATGCTGAGGAAGCCCATCACCCCCGCGTAGATCGAGCCATCGGGACCAACGCTGACCGTAGCCGTACCGTCATCAGGAAGGGGCGCCTGCCAGATAAGCTCACCGGTGTGGCGGTCCAGCGCGAGGATCACATCATCCGTCACCCGCGGAAACGTAAGGGTCAGGAACTGCTCATCGCTAGGCGTGATCCTGGTTGCCGTGCCGAGTAGGTGGTTGTCAGTGACCGTGATCACTGAACTCCAATCCAGATTGTCCGGCAGCGCCGTCTCCCAGATCAGACCGTCCGGTCCGAAAGCGGCAAGATCGCGAGCGGTCGGCTCAGCGGAAAAGCCCAGCGCGAATTCCCACAGGTACACAGTTCCGTCACTGAGGATGCCCGGCGCGCCGGCCATCGGGCCTCTCTGGTTGGCTTCGGAATAGGCGACTGCACAGCGATTCGGATCGGGGTCACTGTCGCTGTTAGCGTCGCAGGCTTCGATGTCCATGACCTTGACCGATGCCTGGGCTGCGGTTGGATTGAGCAAAGCCTGGGTCGAGGAACCGTCCCCGATCACAACGTATCGATCTCCCGGGCTGATCGAGGGACTGGTAGCGCTGCCTCCAACCGTGGGCGTGTGCCAACCTGGGAGAAGCTCGGGAGCATCGATCGTGCCCTCGACTCGTATCTGAACCAGCGCACCGTGCTCCTCATCAGCGCCGCCGCCGATGACATAGATCCGTCCCTTGCTGTCGATGCCGACGGTGTTGTCACAGAAGGCTCCGGCGCCGAGCAGCGCGCCAAGGCCGGACGCTGCGGTGTCGCCGCTGGTCGGCCCCCAGACGCTCTCGATGTCCGCCAGTACAGCGTCGGGCAAGAGAGCCGCGACATCGAGATCCGAGGACATACTCGCCGGAGCCACAAAGCCCCAGGCATCGGCAATCGACAGGGAATCGAGCACTCTTCCGTCGTCCCTGGAAACCAGGTAGACCGTTCCGGAGCTGGTGACGGTCGCGATGTGACCATCAGGCGTGAAGTGGACTCCCCAGGGTGCATCGGCCTGGCCGAGGACGTCCGCAAAGGAAGTGTTCCAGCGGTCCTGACCCTGTGCATCGAGAGAGAACAACTGCGACTCGGCGGTGAAGTAGAGGTTGCCGTCCAGGTCCACCTCTACCGCGCCGAGCGCCACCGACGGATCGAAGCTCCGACACCAGCTCAGCTCCCCGGTAGCCACCTCGACAGCATGAAGACGGCAGCCATCGGGAAGCGGGTTCGAAGTCGTCGCATAGGTGATCTCGCCTGTTGGACTGAAGGTGTTGGGCTGGGTCAATCCGTAGCCAGACAGGCTGTGCCAGTCTTGCCGAAACGAGCTCGCCGTCTCACACGCGACCACATCGCTGTTGCCACGATCGGCGTGAATACCCAGGTAAGGAATACCGTCGGCATAGGGTGCTTCCTGCGAGGGACGACAGGTGAAGTCCCCCTCCACGTCATCCTGGCCGCAGGCCGCGAGCAGCAACAAGGTGCTCAGAAGTACGGCGCGCGCGAGCAACGAGCGGAGGAAGGACAAGGGAGGCGGCCGCACAGGGAAACCGTCGTGACTTGGAAATGGATTATTGGATGGCATGAAGGCTCCTGTTGTTATGGTGTAGTCGATCGACTACACCTGGCTGAAAGTCGGGGAGTGCTGGGAAGCTGCGGTTACAATCTGCGGGTGTCCTGGGTCGGGGCGCGAGCGCCCTACTGTGCGTTGCTCATGGTCAGGGCCATCAGCTCTCGACGGGTCTCATTCCAGGTCTGCTCGTCCTGGCCTGTGGCGGCCTTGAGGTAGGGCTCAAAGAGGAGCATTCCAAAGCCTGCAGCGAGGATCAGGGTCACCAGGGCCTTGTTGCTCAGCGGGGAGGTGGTGCCACGTTCGGCGGCCTCGAGCATGCGAGCGACCACCGGAAAGTCCTCCTGAAGCTCAGTCGGGTCCTGACCATCGAGCATGGCTCGAGCGAGGATGCGCCAGTGCAACGCATCAGCGGTAGCCCCGAAGGTCGCGCTGAGCAGATCGGCCAGGTTCTCCCCCTTGCTGGGAGAGCCCATCGAGCCTGCAATGCGAGTCGCAAGATGGGTCATGACCTCTTGCAAGAGGCCCTCCTTCGAGCCGAAGTGACGATGGACCAGGCCATGGTTTACCCGGGCCTCACCAGCTACCTGGCGTACTGAGACAGCGCGTGGACCGTGCTCTGCAAACAGCCGGGCTCCCGCATCAATCAATGCCGCACGAACCGACTCGCGGCCCTTGGGCTTTTCGTCGTCACTCACCTGATCATCTCCGGAAGGCACCGTCACCTCAGTGGGCAAGTGTAGACGACTGGCCACGCTCCGTCGCAAGCCCTCCATCATAAGGTTGCCTCCGTGTGCGGAACGAAGCTGCTCTCCATACCCATAGAGCACGGGAAGCTGCTTCCAAGGAGGATGTTGACCCAGGTGCAATCCGGCCCTTGGCACTCAAGGGCGACATCGCTGGCCAGCACCAGGGAGGTCTCGTCCACAAAGTGTCCTGCACTGCTTCGTTCCACAAGGATAGATGCGTTCAGTCCAAAGTCCGCCGCTCGGTCGTCGACGCCAGAGCTGGGATCGCACTGGAACGTCAGGTCGTCGAGGAGGTCGCAGTAGCTGACCGAACCATCACTGTCGAAGGTCAACTCGAAGCGACTCTCAGCCCCAGGCAGCAGGTCCATCAGGCTACCGGGTGCTCCCCGGTCGACCTCGTCGCTCAGGCCACATCCGTCATGGGTCAGGTCACTCTCGGTCACGACCCAGGTGCCACCGAGTAGCTCGAACTCAGGCTCAACCTCGTCCACGACCTCGTCCTCGACCTCGTCCTCGACCTCGTCCTCGCCCTCGTCCTCGCCCTCGTCCTCGCCCTCGTCCTCGCCCTCGTCCTCGTCCTCGTCCTCGTCCCAATCCTCAGTCTGATCGGCTGTCTCGCTCTCGTCGCCGGTCTCGCCAGCAACACCGCCAGAGCCCATCGGACTCAAGTCATCGGCGCTGATGCAGGCCGTCGCAGACAGCAGCACTAAAACGGAGAGAAACGCCAGAGAGCGCCTGGATTGGTGGACTAACGCTGAAAAAAGGGCTTCGACTTGAGGCATCACATGGTCTCCTAGATCTGTGTAGTCGGTTGACTACATTTGCCGCGAGCGTAGTCACTTGACTACAGCGTGTCAAGGAAAGTTATCAGGCTCCGGGAGGCGGCTCTATCCAGGAGGCGAGGGAGCAGTGCTACTCAAGAGACCTCTGCGACCTGAAAGCGCTCAATACACCGGTCGGTCAACTCGCCGAAGATGGGGATACGCCCAAGCAGCATGTCACGGGTCATGAGCCAGTCGCACAGTAGGCTCCACACGGGAAAATCGAACGTAGCTGGCTTGTTGTGTTCGAAGAAGAAGTGCCCAATCCAGGCAGGCCCATAGCCGACGATCGGACACAGAGCGAGCCACCACCCACTCGCGGTCAGGAGCGCCGTGATAATCAGCAGTGACACCGACAGCGTGGCCAGCAGGTGCAGGGAGCGGCAAATGCCGTTGCGATGCTCGCCGAGGTAGTAGGGATAGAAGGCAGCAAGGCCATCGAAGTGCAGGCGCTGTTCAGTCATCGGTTGCTCCACGGAAATTCACAGGGTGGACAGGGTTTGTAGTCACATGACTACACTATGTCAACAGGTCTTCGCTAAGAGGTGGGCATAGCGGGCTCATCACTGCCCGGTTACTCGGCATAGGCGATGCACACTGACTCCGCTGACCGGACAAACCGGCATAGGAGAACTCAGATGTTTCTAAGCAATTCAGGAAGACAGCTGCTCACCGTGATGCTCACCGCGATGTTGCTCAGCAGTTGTTCCTTCGGGGACCAACTGCACAACGGTGATGACCAACGCCTCGCGAATCCCAGCGAAGAACCAGGTGCCTGGAGCGACGACGACGATGATGACTCGGAGCTGGCTAGCGACGATGACGACGACAGCTTCGATCCCCCAGCGCCACCGCCCAAAGGCGACCCCATCGGTGTCGATGTCGAAGACGAACTCTGTGACCAGGCATCCCCTGAAGCTGAGACCTGGTTCATGTCGACTGACGACTCCAACTCGCAGGCCGCTCCGGTCTTGATCCGCGAGCGTCTCCTGGGCGGATCGGTGCCGTCGGCGAGCTCGCGCATCCACGAGTTTCTCAACTACTACTCCTTCGACTTTACGCCGGCAGAGCCAGGAAGCGTACGAGTCGTTCCACAGCTCCGTGCCGATCCGAGTGAGCCAGATCGCTACAGCCTGGGGGTGGGTGTCGTCGCGCCGCACCTGGACCCCACTGACCGACGGCCCATCGACATTACCTTCTCAGTCGATACATCCTGCTCAATGGGCAACGCAGGCATCGCAGCAGTGCGGGCCACCATGCGGGCGGTCGCCGGAAGTCTGCATGAAGGTGACACCGTCGCGATCGTCAGTTGGTCGAGTAACGTCGCGATCCAGTTGCCCACACACACCGTCAGCGGCGCAAGCGACCCGGACGTCCTCGACGTCATCAACGCCCTGGACACCGAGGGCAGCACCAACCTCCACGCGGGCCTCGTAGCAGCCTACGACCTCGCAGCCAGCGCACAGAGCCCCGGACGTCTGAACCGGGTAATCCTGCTCAGCGACGGCGGAGCCAATGCAGGGGTGACCGACCAGGACCTCATCGCGCAACATGCTGACGACGGCGAGGACGAAGGCATCTACCTGGTCGGAGTGCTCACCCCAGGGAGCGGCTACAACGACACCCTCATGGACACGATCACCGATGTCGGCAAGGGCGCCTACATCTATATCCCGGATGCTGCTGAGGCCGAGCGGATGTTCACCGGCGAGCGCTTCCTCTCGAACCTGGAGCTGGCCGCACGCAACATCCGGCTGGAGTTGACCCTGCCGCCTGGCTTCGTGATCGATGAGTTCCACGGCGAAGAGGCAAGCCAGGACCCCACTGAGGTCAAGCCTCAGCACCTGGCACCCAACGACTCGATGCTCTACCACATGGATCTGGCCTACTGCGATGGCGCGGCTAGTGCCGACAGGCAGTTCGACTTTGTAGTCACCTGGGAAGATGTCGACACCAGGGAGTCCCGTGTCGAGACAATCTCAGCGAGCTTCGACGACCTGATGCTCGCCGACAGCACTGAACTGACCAAGGCAGACGCTATCCTCGCGTATGCAAAGCTCTTCGATGCCCTACAGGTCTCGACCAGCGGTGGAGCGGACGAGCGCAGCGAGGTGGACTCGCAGATCGCTGCCGCGCTGAGCTTGTTACCCGGCGACGCCGACCTGCTGGAGGTTCAGTCACTCCTCGGACTGTCGAGCCCCTGAGTTAACCCCAAGACCCTCAAGAGACGGGGGCTACTGACCCACCCGCTGTGGCTCAGTAGCCCTCCATCTTGGCGATGATCTCGTTCATGACCTCGCGGGTACCACCGCCGATCGGATACAGGCGAGCGTCGCGATACAGCCGCTCGACCAGGTACTCGCGCATGTAGCCATATCCGCCGTGAATCTGAACGGCATGGTCACAGACAAAGGAGCACATGTCGCTGGCACAGTTCTTTGCCATCGCGGCCCGCGCGGCCGAACCCTCGCCGCGCAACTGCTCAGAGACACAGTCCGCAGTGAGTGAGCGCGCCGCCGCGATGCGTGTGGCCATGTCTGCAAGCTTGTGCCGCGTCACCTGGAAGCCGCTGAGGCTCTTACCGAAGGCCTGACGCTCTCGGGCGTACTTGATCGACTCCTGATAGGCCAGTTCGGCGATGGACACGCACTGACCAGCGAGCATCAAGCGCTCGCCCACGAAGTTCGCCATGATCGCGAGAAAGCCCTGCCCTTCCTCGCCGATGCGATTAGCCACAGGGACGACGCAGTCCTCGAAGTGCAGTTCGGCCGTGTCGCTGGCCCACCAGCCCGTCTTCTCGAGCTTGCGACCCACGCTGAAGCCCTCGCTATCCCGCTCGATCACGAGCAGCGAGACACCCTCGTACCCCTCTCCCCCAGTACGTACCGCAGTGGTGACAAAGTCAGCCCGACACCCCGAAGTGATGAACGTCTTCGCTCCATTGACGATGTAGTTATCGCCCTCTCGACGGGCCTTCGTGGTGAGGGCAGCCACGTCACTGCCCCCCCCCGGCTCGGTAATGGCTAGAGCCGAGATCTGCTGACCGGCGAGTACCGGTGGAACAAAGCGCTGAATCTGTTCCGGCGACCCAAGAGCGAGGATAGGTGGCAGAGCGATGAGGTGGGTAGCCAGCCCTGCTGAAGTACCAACCGAATGACCTGCCAGCACCATCTCTTCGGCGGCCACCAGCACGTGGCCGAGATCGCCGCCACCTCCGCCGACCTCCTCAGGGAAACTGACCCCCAGCAGCCCGGCACGGGCTGCACGCACATACAGATCCCGGGGAAACTCCTGCTCCTCAGACCAACGGTGGGCATTCGGCGCGATCTCACTCGCCGCGAAGCGCTTGATCTGCGCGCGAAGAGCAGCATGTTCGTCCGTCTCAAAAGAATATGTCGGCATCTCTGGTCCTACTCCATGCACTCAACCGACGGGCCCGCTGTCGTGGTCTCGGGAGCCTGCCCAAAGTGGCCGCTATAGAAGTCCACAAAAGGGGAAGGGTCATCCGCGCACTCAAGCAACATCCGCCATCCCCAGGCAACCGCAGCGAAGCGAGACTCCATGCCCGAATAGCTCGACACCACGATGGTGCTCGGTGCGAGGGAGGCAGCTACAGAGGACAGGACTCCAACCTCATCAGGGCAACCTTCGGGACAATTGTAGAGCAGCACGACGGCACCATGCTCGAGATTGTGCACCCAATTCTCGGCCGCCAGCTCTTCGGTATGTACGCCGTAGGGCGCCCAGCAGGGGTCGTGGTCGCCGCCCACTGGCGGAAGGTAGTCATAGTCGACGCCATCAGCGACATGGCTGCGAGAGTTGATCTGGAAGTTCTCTAGGGTGCAGGCGCCGCCGCACGCCCCACAAGCCACGCTACTCAAGAGCACAAGCGGGTCAGGCTCTGGCTCCGGCTCGGGTTCAGCGGGGCAGCCAGGGAAGATGATGACCAGAAGCAAAGACGAAATGAGCAGAGTCAGCCGATACATGTTCATGTTCCTCGAGGCATTCATTGGATTCGGGCAGACTACAGCATCCCTTCGCAAGTAAGGTCCCTCAAAAAACAACGAAAGGGACGCTCCTTGTCGCACACGATCTACCAGTACTCCGCCTGCAGCACCTGCCGAAAGGCTGTGAAGTGGCTCGAGGCTCGGGGCCACTCCTACACCAGCATTCATCTCAAGGAGTCTCCGCCCGATGCAGCAACGCTGCGTGACCTCTGGCAGCGCTCGGGGCTACCTCTGCGGCGCTTCTTCAACACCTCGGGCATGTCGTACCGTGGTGGCAACTGGAAAGAGCGCCTCAAGACGGCGAGTGAAGACGAGGCCCTGGCCGGACTGGCCGCGGACGGCATGCTGATCAAGCGACCCATCCTCGATACCGGAACGAGCGTGCTGGTGGGCTTTCGCGAGGATGACTACGAAGCGTTGGGCTGAAGCAATTCAAAGAACCGTGAGCACTTCGAAGTCCGCGTCCTCCCCACCTTGATCGACCTCAACGCTATCTCCGGCCGCCAGGCCACTGAGGGCCCGAGCCAGGGGCGAAGTCGCCGAGAGCACCCTCAGACTCCGCTCCTCCTGGCGAAGAACCGTGGCGTCACCACCCGGAAAGACCGCCAACCACGAGCGATGTCCATCGTCACCCTCAACCTGTACAACGGCGCCCACCCGCACCCTCTCACGCCGGGCGCAGCCCATGTCATCGAGCTGCGTGAGGCTCTGCTGCAGCTCAGCGATCCGCTGCGCCAGACCGTGTGCGAGGTAGCCCTGGCTGGTGACGGAGGCTCGCTCACCGCGGTTCTCGGGCCGATGGTCACCGTCCACCCGAGTACCGGCACGCGCTGAGTCCCGTCCACGCTGCAAGCCATCGAGCTTTTCCCGCAGACACTCCCGCCAGAGATCAACCAACTGGGCCTTATTCCAGGTCACTCCTCTCCCTCTTCTTCAGCATGGAGGCTACCGCATGAAAGTCACGGAGACATCGAGTCCACCCAGAGAGACAATGTGCGAGTAGACCACCCGTGAGCTGAGATGGAGACCATCGTGATGACCTGGATGTTGAGCCACTTCCTCTTCCCAGTGACCTTTGTCACCGGCCTGTTCTTGGCTCTGGTTGGCATCGATCGAGGAATACCCGAAGAGCTGCTGCTGGCCGCAATCAGCCTGGCTTCTATCCTGATCGTGGCGCTCTTTGAGCGCGTACTTCCCGAACACCCCGAATGGAATCGAAGTCAGCAGGACGTACGGACTGATCTGATGCATATGCTGGTCTCGATGGTGTTGATCCCCGAGGGGCTGAAGGTGCTGCTGCACATCATCTTCCTCGGCGTCGCCATCCGTCTCAGCGACCTGCTCGGCACATCGCTCTGGCCTTCCGACTGGCCTCTGCTGCTCCAGCTCATCCCCGCACTACTTATCTCGCAGTTCTTCGAGTACTGGGCACACCGTAGCCTGCACGAGATACCCCTCCTCTGGCGACTCCACGCCACTCACCACAGCCCCGGCCGCCTGTACTGGCTCAATGCGGCCCGCTTTCATCCCCTCGACTCGGCCCTGCTCTTCGTCGTCGGCCTGACACCACTGCTGCTGCTCGGCGCCGGTCGCGACGTTCTCTTGCTGTTCACCGTCTGGGTGTCCCTTCACGGCATGTTTCAGCACTGCAACATTCGCCTGAGACTCGGCGTTCTGAACTACATCTTCAGCATGGCCGAGCTCCACCGCTGGCATCATTCGCTGGTCCTCGAGGAGGCCAACTCGAACTACGGCAACAACATCTTGTTCTGGGACCTCGTCTTTGGGAGCGTGCACTACCCAAAAGACCGAAGCGCATCGTCTGACATCGGCCTTCACGATCTCCCAGGCTTTCCGCGAAGCTGGCTGGGCCAGGTGCTCTCGCCCTGGCGCTGGGAGCGCTACCAGCCCAAAGACTGAAGAGACGGCGAACTTTCACTTCGCCTCCACAGTTCCGTCACATCGCTGCGCGACCCTCTCTATATGCGCGCTCTGTCGTCAGCACTCTCCCTCGTCTCTGCCCTGGCACTCTCGCTCGGCCTGGCCTGCGCCCCAATGGAACAGTTGCCCGCCTCAGAGAGTGAGGCTGAGTCCGAAAGGACCATCCTCCAGAGCGTCGCTGCTGACACACTCGTCGGTAAACACCTGGTGGGCTATCAGGGCTGGTTCGGGTGCCCCGACGATGGCTCGCAGTTGAACACCTGGTCGCACTGGTCGCCAGGGCTGAGTCCAAGCCCGGCGACAGTGGACTTCGAGGCCTGGCCCGATGTCTCTGATCTGCCCGAAGATGCTCTGTGCAATACGGACTTCGTCTTCCCGAACGGGCAGCCCGCACAGCTGTTCTCTTCGAATCGATACTCGACGGTAGAGCGCCACTTCACCTGGATGGCCGAACACGGCATTCACGGTGCGCTGCTGCAGCGATTCTCGAACGCCCTGCACATCCCGCAGCACCTCTCGACTCGCGATCTGGTCGCAGATCACACCCGAAGTGCTGCCGAGCAGCAGGGCCGGATCTTCGCGGTGGTCTACGACATTACCGGCACCAACCCCACAGGATGGGTAGAGCGAATCGAAGCGGACTGGAGGCACCTGGTCGACGACCTCGAGCTGACAGAGAGCGCCGCCTACCTGCACGAAGATGGTCTTCCGCTCGTAGGAATCTGGGGAATCGGCTTCACCGACCGACCCGGAACGGCTGCGGAGACTCACGAACTCCTCGACTTCTTTCAAGCCGACTCCAATTCCAGATACGCCGCGCGGGTGCTGGGGGGAGTCCCGACCCACTGGCGCAGCCTGGACCGTGACGCAAAGCCAGAGCCTGCCTGGACCGATGTGTACGACCGGCTCGATGTGCTCAGCCCGTGGACCGTCGGCCGCTATCGAAGCAACCAACAGGCAGATCAGCATCGAAGCAGCGTCCAGGTCCCCGACATGAGCTGGACGGCCGCACGCGGCATCCACTACCTACCCGTGATCTTTCCCGGTTTCTCGTGGGCCAATCTGACCGGCGATGTGGACACCTTCAACCTGATTCCACGTTCAGGGGGTCGGTTCTACTGGCGGCAGTTCTACAACTCGGTGTCGATGGGGGCGACGAGCGTGATGACAGCCATGTTCGACGAAGTCGACGAAGCCACGGCGATCCTGCCAATAGCCACGGGGACGCACGAGGTGCCGAACACCGGCCGCTTCCTCCACCTGGCTCAAGATGGTGAGGTGCTCCCCGCTGACTGGTACCTCCGACTCGCCGGTGCCGCCAGTGAAGTTCTCGCGGGCGCGAGGCCATTAACTACGACGATACCGATCAATGTGCCGACACCCAGCCCCCCGCCGACGCCACCCGGTGAGCCCGCCCCACCCACCGAGCCGACCCCACCCAGTCCTCCAACTCCCCCCTCCGAGGCCGATCTGGCTGGCTACCGCGTGAGCCTCGCCTACCAGGGAATCCTGGGGCGACCGGCCGATGCCAGCGGACTGGTTCACTACCGAAGCGAGCTGCTCGGAGGCCGCACGGTTGCCTGGCTGTGCACAACGTTCGCTCAGAGCGGCGAATTCGCAAGCAATCGCGCTCAACTCAGCAGCGAAGAGCTCGCAACCACCCTGTACATGGGAATCCTCGGGAGGAGCCCCGATCCAGGGGGACTCGCAGCGACCATCACGGCCATCGAAAATGGCCAAATGGCTGCTCGGGCAGCTGCCATGATCTTGAGC
>CAZEIY010000040.1:0-9136 GCA_964512375.1 uncultured Rickettsiales bacterium
GATTAAGCAATTGGTGCGAGGCGGCCTACCCGGGTCGCGACTGGCATCAGGCGGTGCTGGCGCTGCGCCGGCGCCCACAAAGGATGGCGAAAGCCCGCCATCGCTCGTGGAATTCACTATCATTGCCCGTTCAGCGGAAGCGTCGAACGAGGGGGCCGCCCCCACAGGTGATGGAAGCAATTGAGTACAACTCGGGACCCGGTCTCACTTACAGAAGAGCTCATCTCCTACGACACGGTCTCGCACCTGCCGAATGAGGGCTTCTGTGCTCGTCTCAGCGAGCTGATTGAACCGATGGGCGCCCGTCTTTCTCGTTACTACAAGCCTGGAGATCAGGGTCAGGTGAACCTGTTGGCGCGCTTTGGCCCCGAGGAAGACGGCGGATTGGCGTTGGCGGGACATACCGACACGGTTCCATACAGTGCAGAGATGCGCGCGACCATCGCTCCCGAGCGTGACGGACGAAGACTCTATGGGCGGGGCGCGTGTGACATGAAGGGGGCCATTGCGGCCATGCTTCATGCTTGCTCCCGGATCGACCCAGGCTCTCTCCGCAAGCCCCTATGGCTGGCCTTCACGTTCCAGGAAGAGATTGGCTGCCATGGCGCCAAGCTTCTTGAGCATCTCGCGCCCCTGCGTGTAGATCAGTGCATCATTGGTGAGCCCACAGGCCTACGACCGGCAGTGCGTCACAAGGGCTATGCAGCTGGCGTGTTCCGCTTTCGTGGTAGCCCGTGCCACTCCTCTGATCCCAAGCAGGGAGCGTCGGCGATTCACGGCGCGGCGCGCGCGATCGATTCGCTCCTTGGCCTGGCTTCTGACTGGGAGAGTAGGGGAGACCCTGGCTGTGGCCTCGCTCCTCCGTGGACCACCATGAATATCGGTCTGGTGGAAGGTGGCAGCGCCAGAAATGTTGTTCCGGAGCAAGCCTCCTTTGTGTTCGAGATCCGTCCGCTGCCTGGTCAGGACGCCCAGCAGCTCTTCGATGAGGCCAGCGAGCGAGCAAGCGAGGCGGTGTCGGGGATCTCAGGTGTCGACGTAGAGTTCGAGCCTCATGAGAAGGATCAGCCCCTGGCTACGGACCCAAACACTCCGTTAGTTCGTTGGCTCGTCGAGCGCACTGGTGAAGAGACCATCACTGTTCCGTTCTACACTGAGGGTCCGACCTTCGACCGCATGGGCGCCCGTACATGTATTTGTGGTCCTGGTGAGATTGCTCAGGCACACCGTGAAGACGAGTGGGTAGAGCTGGATGCGCTTGAGGCCGCCAGCGATTTGTACGTCGATGCCATCAAGGAGTTCTGCACATGAGCGCGAAGACCACCCGCAAGGCACCCCCTCGCAAGGGCCGCGCGAAGAAGCCGAAGGCCGTACCAGCGAACCCCTACATGGTGACCGTCGAGCCATACTATGTTCCGACGGCGCGTGAGATTGAGGTGTTCGAGGAGGCGCATCGGCAGCAATTTGGCGTTCTGCTGAAGGGGCCGACGGGATCGGGCAAGACCCGCTTCGTCTCCTACATGGCATGGAAGCTCGGCAGACCTCTCATTACCGTGGCTTGTCACGAGGACCTGAGCGCATCGGATCTGGTCGGTCGCTATCTCTTCGTAGACGGAGCCACCGTCTGGGTGGATGGTCCCTTGTCGATGGCAGTGAAGATGGGCGCGATTTGCTACCTGGACGAGGTCGTGGAGGCCCGCAACGACAGTCTCGTGGTGATCCATCCGCTCGCTGACGACCGCCGTATTCTGCCGATCGAGAAGCGCAGCGAAGTCCTGCAGGCGCCACCAGAGTTCATGTTGGTGGTCTCATACAATCCGGCGTATCAGTCGATTATGAAGGATCTTAAGCAGAGCACTCGGCAGCGCTTTGTAGGGCTGTCTTTCGAGTATCCGGATCGTGAGCTTGAGACAGAAGTGGTAGCGCACGAGTCGGGGGTCGATGAGGAGACAGCCTCACACCTGGTTCGCGTCGGGGATCGAATCCGGAAGCTCAAGAACCATGGTCTGGAGGAAGGTGTGAGTACGCGCCTGCTGATCTATGCCGGCAAGCTCATGGCTGCGGGAGTCGACCCGTCGGCCGCCTGTCGGGCGACCATTGTTGAGCCGTTGTGCGACGATCGAGATCTACAGCGGTCCATGCTTGAGGTGGTTCGCGACTTCTTCTAGGTCGGCAGGAAGCTGGAGCGGCTTCACAGGGGCTGGTCTAGACTGTTGCCATGGCAGAGGATGACGAGGAAGCGGAGAGTGGTGGCCGCAAGGGCCTGCGAGGCCGCCTCTCGGGTCTGACCCTGGGAGATGCTGCTGAGCTCTTGGTGCTCGCTCGAGATCGGATTCGCGAGAACCCTGTAGAGCATGCCAAGGCCGCTGCCGATGTCACTCGCACGCTGAGTGAGGCGCGGAGTCTGCTGAGCTCGCGCGACTTCTCGATCATGCAACGAACGGTCTTGGCGGTCGCTCGGCGGGATTGGGGTGCCGCAGCTGTGTTGGCCGAGGCCTTGCTGCCGCTGGTCGAGGCTCATCCCGACAGCGTGGACTGGGTGGGGGAGGCGGTGGCTCGTGCAGTCCACTCAGATCGGACCCTGGCTCGCCAACTCGCTCGGGTTCTCCCTGACTGTGCTGCCAGGGTGCAGGATCGTAACGCGCGCTCTCGGATCATCACGGCCCTGGCCGACCTCTGTCGTCGTCATCCCGGCCTCGGCCTGGCAGCCCTGCCGACTGTTCGGAGTCTGCTCGATGACGGCTCCGAAGAGGGGCTGGCCACTTTCCTCGAGGATGCGCTGGAGAAGGCGTCCCGCTCAGAATCGGTGGCGCGGTCCTTTCTCTTGCGAGAGAGTCGGTCCGGCCAGGACGCCTGGAATGCGCGCAAGGAAGGCCTGTCGTTGGAGTTGGTGGCGAGGACCTTGCAGCTGTATGCCGAGTCGCACCTTGGACGTACGGTCCCCGTTCGTAGCACCGCTGAGCTGCCCAGCGGAGTGCCACTCTCGATTGGCGCGGTTGCCCATACCGACGGCAAGTCATTGTTTGTGGTGCCTCGGGTAGATCGATTCGAGGACGCCGACGACAACTTCCGGCTCTACAAGGTGGCCGTCGCACATGAAGTGGGGCGCATCGAGTTTGGCACCTTTGCTCTGGACCCTTTCGCCGTGCCCGGACTGGATGCCATCGATCTCGGGGCGGTGGATGTAGTGGGCCTTGAGGGGGAAGACGGTAGTCGATCGACGGTCACCGACCCGACATCGGGTCCCGTTGAGCGATTCGCCGCACGGTTCTCAGACAAGAACCTGAGCCGTCGCCTGTTGTTGTTTGCTGAGGACCTCCGCGTAGATGCCTGTTTGCGGCGTAGCTACCCTGGTCTTGCTCGCGATCTGGAGCGTATGAGTGACTCCCACCGCGGTCAACGCCAGGATCCAGATGACCTGACAGGAGCCGATCTCATCCTTGAGGTGTTGGCGCGCTGGCTGTGGCACGGCGAGGAGCTTCCTGACGGAGATCTCTACAAGCGCTTTCATAAAGCATCGTGGCTGTTGGAGGCATTGCGCCATCCCAGTGCCGGTGTGCAGGACTCTGCGGGGGTTGCCGCTGCCTTGTATCCGCTCTTGGGGGGGCTCGGTGATCCTCTGGACCGCGAGGAGCTTCCAGAGGACCCCTTCAAGGCTCTGGCCGTGGTGTTCGAGTCCAAGGGCCTGGATGGTGGTGAGGGTCAGGGCCAGGCAGGCGATGAAGAGGTGAATGAATCAGGTGGAGAAGGCCGATGGGTGATAACTCCCAGAGGCGACTCCGCCTCTGGTGATGGCGAGCCACAGGGCCTCCCTGGTGGAGTCGGCTGGGCGGACGACTCAGACGAGGGAGATGGGGGCGCTGAGGAGAGTGCACCTTCCGCTGCCGGCGACTTCCTTAGTGATGTCGACCTGGCGCGCCGCGAGGAACTTGAAGCACGCGCCAGGCGAATCCAGGCAGCACTTGAGGCCAGGGGGATCTCGGCGTCCCTGGCAGAGATACTCGAGGTGCTTGAGGTGAGTCCGGATGTCTCAGACCAGAGCATTGAGCGCAATCTGAGCGATCTGTCTCGCCTCGGCTCGCGAGACCAGAACGCGCCGGGTTCTCTACGCGAGGAGGGGCTTCGCGAGGCCGGACTGAAGGTGTTCGAATATCCGGAGTGGGACGAGCAGATAGACGACTATCGCCCGCTCTGGTGCAAAGTCTGGGAGCGTAGAGCTGGCGGCAATGCCGGGGTCTTTTTTGACTCGGTGCTCGCGGAGCACGGTCCCGCTCTCCGCCGACTTCGGCGGGAGTTTCAGATGTTGCGTCCCGCCGCTCTTGGTCTGCAGCGGCGAGTGGCCGAAGGGGATCTATTGGACCTCGACGCCCTGGTGGATGAGCTGGTTGATCGGAAGATGGGTGCTTCCGGAGAAGGACGGGTCTACAAGCGCAGCCAGCGCAAGATCCGCGACGTGGCGGTGGCTTTTCTGGTGGATCTCAGCGCCTCCACCCGAGAGAGCGTAGGCGGGCTGGATAAATCGGTTGTCGAGGTCGAGAAGGAGGCGCTCGTGCTGATGAGCGAAGCTCTGGAGGCACTAGGAGATCGCTACGGCATCTTCGGGTTCTCTGGACGCGGTAGAGAGATGGTTTCATTCGATGTGTTCAAAGATTTTGATGAGCCTCTGGGGGACATTGCCAGGGGTCGCATCGGGGCAATGACCTATCGCATGGAGAATAGGGACGGCGCTGCAATTCGACATGCAACGCGGCGCCTGCTCGATGTGGACGCGCGTACCCGCCTCCTTATCTTGCTGTCCGATGGAAAACCGCTGGACTGCGGCTGTGATCTCTATCAGAGCAGCTATGCACAATCAGACACCCGAATGGCACTGCGCGAGGCCAGGAACTCCAAGGTTCACCCCTTTTGCATTACGGTGGACCCAACGGGAGAGGACTACCTGCCACGAATGTACGGGGACATCCGCTACGTGGTCATTGACAGTGTCAACGAGTTGCCGGAGCGTCTACCGGCCCTCTACCGAAGGCTCACCGCCCGGTAGACTACCGGGGAGTGCAGGATGGGCTGATCAGTGAGCCCAGGCTGTGTTCATTGCGGCAACGCTGTAGCCGAGACACCGTGTCCTGGGCCGTGAGCATTGACTCGCGGATCGCTGCGTCATCGCCATCTACGAAGCCTTCGAAGAGTCTGCGGTACGAACGCATGAGGCGCCCCAGGAGTTGGAGTTCCACTCTCTCTAATGGGCTCTCATGGGTGCACTCACGCCGCACTCGGTCGGTCTCCTCGAGCTGCAGGCGCAGCGCCTCGATGGACTCATTAGTCCTCAGGGCAGCGTTGCTCGAAGATGCTTGCATTAGCCGGACAGCGAGGTCTTGTTGAGCGCGTTCGGTCTGCCTGATGCAGTTATCCGACCCATCTCGCTCCTCCTCGGCAGAGCCGCTCCAGAATCGGGCTCGCTTCGGCAACTCAAGGGTCCATCTTTCTAGGGCTGCTGAGTAGCTTGAAGCGCTTTGGTTGATTCGGGCTGAGCCAACGTCGTCTTCGAGTGCAGTACAAACCTCATCGAGCGCCTTCCAGATGTCCTTGAGTTGCTCCGCCTCGGCATCCAGTACGGAGCGCGGCATGCCTTCGTTCAGGTCGCGTCGCGCGCCTGTGCAGGCACCCCAGCGGATATCCCACTCGATTCGCGCGTCCTGGTGTAGCTCGCCGAATTCACGTCGTGGAAGAGCGCCGCTACTGACGTCTTGCCATCGGGTGCCCAGGTGGTTAATCAAGCGGACCAGCGTCTGGCAACTCTGGCGGGCCGAAAGGGCGGCGACCAGCTCTGCGGCGGTGACAGACGTGAGAGCCAGTGGGTCGTCGGTTGGGCCGGGCAGAGGTTGCTCAGCCGCTGCCGCGCTCGGCAGCGACACGCAGATGATCAGGAGGGCGAAGATGCGGTGCATCATCGACCAAAGATCCTTAGTCAATCGCCGTAAAGCTCGCCTTGATGATCTGCATCTTCTGCATCGCGCGAAGCTCCTTCTGAAGGCCCATCAGCGCCACATTTTCTTCATCGTTCTTGACGAAATTGAGCAGGTTTACGAAGTACAGGGATAGACCTCGCTGCTCATTGATTGCCTCGCACGAGTCGCCACTGCACTTGATCTCGTCAATTTGGAAGTCGAATCGCCTCAGCTTCCGGTCGAGGACATAGTGCCTGCCCTTCTTCTCTGAACTGCGAAGGTAGAGCCGGGTAGGGTGTTTGAGGGTGCACTCCCAGGTCGTGGGATCGCCGAGTTCCTGCACGCCTTCTGAGTAGCAGTTGATGCCGTCCATGAACTTCACCTTCTGACCCGTCATGCTCTTGATGTTGGACCACTCGGTGCTGAACTCATGGTTGTCATCGATGATGACATCAATCTGGGTGGGTTCGGTCGCGCTCACATCCTGAGCATCTTCATCGATGGCCTTGATGCGGATCACCTTGCCGCTGACCTTGGTGCCGTCGACCAACGTGGCGTCGATCAGAAACGGGGAGATGGCGGGGGCAGCTTCGGGGCAGCCATCTTCGTCGTCCCAGCCGTCCTTGTTTTCTGCCTCGTCGGGGCAGGAATCTTCGGTATCCGAGATCTCGTCACCGTCATTGTCGGGGTCTGGGCAGCCGTCGCTATCTTCGTAGCCATCTATGTCCTCGCTCTGCTCGGGACACTTGTCCTGGTCATCGATAACGCCATCGCCATCGCTGTCGGGCGGTGGAGGCGGCGGCTCTTCCTCAGCAGCCTTCTTTCCCCTGCGCTTCTTTTTCTTCTTTTTCTTCTTCTTCTTCTTCTTCTTGTCCTTTGCGGCTACAGCGTCTTCATCGAGTGCTAGTTGCGATGCTGCCGCCAGGCTGGACGGGCTTGGAATGAGCAGAAAGAGGCCCGCAACAAGCAGGCAAAGGCGAATGATCACGGTGTAGCTCCATGGATAGCGGGGGCCGAGCGGTGCAAGTGTAACGGATCGTCGCGACCATTCAAGAAGGCGGCCCTGGCTGCCGCCAACGCAGCGTCAACAGTGTGCAGATCATTGAGGGACTTACGGAAGGCATGCGCTCCCGGAGTAGACGCGACGTATTGCAGGAGGTGACCGCGCATTCCGGATACTGCTCGGCCTTCCGCGCTTGCTCGTAGCTTCGCTCTATGGGACCACTGCATTGATGTCAGTACAGACCCTCGCAAGTGACGCTCGAGCATTGTCAGGCGTTCCTCGTCGGTGGGAATGAAGGTTGGCAGCCCCTCCCAGGCGTCGGCAATCTGTCGGAAGATCCACGGATTGCCCAGCGCACCACGAGCCACCATTACGGCGTCGACCCCGGTCTCTTCTCGCATGGTCAGCGCGTCGTCTGCGCTACAGATGCCACCGTTCCCCAATACAGGAATGTTTACTGCATCTTTGATGGCGGCCAGGAGAGAGAAGTCCACGGTTCCTTCGTGTTTCTGAGCGCGGGTACGAGCGTGGACCGCCACGGCCTGGCTACCACCGCTCTCGATAGCTCGGCTCACTTCGACTGCGTTGATCTCTCCATCCTTCCAGCCCGCTCGAATCTTTGCTGTCACAGGCAGGGACACTGCGTCGGAGACAGCGCGGACCAACCGTTCTACAAGCTTTGGATCACGCATCAGCGCCGCGCCCTCGCCACGAGAGACGATTCTCGCTACGGGGCAGCCCATGTTGAGGTCGATGAGATCGCAGGGGACGTGCTCCTCCACCCAGCGGGCCGCTTCAGCCAGCTTGTTACTATCCGCTCCATACAGTTGGACACCTATTGGCCGCTCTCTCGGGTCAGTCTCGACCAACCTCAGGGAGCCGCGCACTCCGCGCAGCAGGCAGTCTGCTGACACCAGCTCCGTGTACACAAGCCCACAACCCTGCTCCTTGCACAGCAGGCGGAAGTTGAGGTCCGTGAAGCCGGCCATCGGCGCAAGGACAGCAACTTCAGGGATGGTGATGTGGCCAATCTTCATTGCCATGCCGTCCCGATAGCAGGGCAGCGCTCTCATCACAAGATAAAGACCGGCTCCGTTGGTCGGGCAGGGGAGGGCAGCGAGCATCGAGGTCGCTCAGGCGTTGTGCCGGCAGGGGTCAGGGGCTACAGTGCGCGCCGCCAGGTCGCCCCACCGGAAGCCATGAGAAGATTTTATCCCATCGTCTTGCTGCTCCCTCTGTTCGCCCTACTCGGGTGGTGGCAGTGGCACTATTTGGGTTACGTCAAAGACGACACCTTTATTTCGATGCGCTATGCCCGCAACCTGGCCTTTGGTCACGGCCTGGTGTTCAACTACGGTGACCGCCTCGAGGGCTACACCAACTTCTTGTGGGTCGTTCTGACCGTGCCGTCGTACTGGCTCGGGATCGATCCGCTGCACTGGGTCAAGGCGATGTCTTGCCTGTTCGGGCAACTGGGTGTCGTCGTCACCTGGTCGCTTGCGCGGCACTTTGGTGGTGGTCGCTCTGTGCTGATTCCCTGGGTTGCTGCGGCTCTGTATGCGGCGAGCCCAAGCGTGATCCTCTGGTCGGTGGCTGGGCTCGAACCCACCCTGGTGGCTGTCCTCTGTGGTGGGGGCACCCTGTTTGCCATGCGCTTGCTCAGCTGCGAAGAGGATGCGGCATCGACCAGCCGTCTGGCCGTCATCTCGGCCCTGCTTCTCGCGGGCGGCGCCCTGTGTCGACCTGATGCTCACGCGGTCATCATCGTGGTCGGAGTCTTTGCTCTCGTCGATGCGATTCGCCGGGCCGAGTTGCCGCGCTACTGGCTGCTCTGGGGCGGTCTCATCCTCGCCATCCTGGTGCCGTACCACGGCTTTAGAGTGCTCTATTTTGGCGATCTCTTTCCCAACACTGCGTACGTAAAGGCTGGTGCCGGTCCTGAGGTGATGGCGCGGGGCTACGACTTCGTAATCGGGCTCCTTGGCTTCTCGGCGAACTCGGGCATCTTCGCTCTGGCTGGCTTCTCAGCGATCCTCGCATGTGTCTGCGGTGGTCGGCGCCTTGCGCGATTGATGGCGCTGAGTCTCGCGCTGGTCTTCATGGCCTACATGGTTCGCATCGGCCGCGACGAGATGAAGTGGTACCGACTGTTCCTTCCGGTGTTTCCGATGGTGGTCGCGCTGGGTGC
>CAZEIY010000040.1:9236-18070 GCA_964512375.1 uncultured Rickettsiales bacterium
TGAAGTGGTACCGACTGTTCCTTCCGGTGTTTCCGATGGTGGTCGCGCTGGGTGCGGATGGCCTCTCTCGTCTCGCAGGCTCCCTGTCCGGTGGTGTCCGTTCCTTGCGAGATCAACTGGACCGCTGCCTCGTTGATCCGCTGCCTTCGGTGGCGATGGAGGCTGTCCTGCAGAAGGGGCTTCCCACTCTTCTCATCGTGGCGGCGCTCGTTGTTGGGGTGCGGGTCGATCTGGATCTCGCCGAGAAGAAGAGGGAGTGGCACAACGCCTACGTGCGCTCTAGCGAGGCGTCGTTTCAAGCGATGGGCAAGTACATTGCGCAGCGCTCAGAGCTCGGTGAGGTCGTGGTGTTCCAGGACATGGGCGCTGCGCCTTTCAGCGCACCCGATCAGGTGTGGATAGATACCATCGGCATCCTCAATCGCACCGTCGCCCATGAGCTGTCTGCCATTGGCATGAACCCGTTCATGCGTGGGATCAAGTCTGCGCAGCCGGGTGGGGCGCAGCAGATCCGAGCCTTTGAGTCGAAGATTCGTGACTACGTCTTCGAACAGGACCCTGATTGGATAGCTTTTGTCGCATACGTTCCGAAGAAGAAGCGGCGTAGCTTCCGCAATCGGTACAACTCGATTCGAGATGGTCGCAAGGATCACGAGGTCATCGGTGATGCTGAGGTGGCTGCTCACTTCCGACCGCGGATTGAGAGGAATCGGCACGCACAGGGTATTGCTCGCGATCCTCGATTCGCTCGGGGATATCAGTTCGAGCGGGTCTGGAAGCGTGATCCGAACCTGAGAACCTGGGGCAAACGGCGCGGCTATTGGCTGGTGCTGTATCGGGCCATCGACGCTGGAAAGAGGTAGCCTGAGCCGATGGGAAGCACCTTTGGTCGCGTATTTCAGGTAACCACTTTTGGCGAGTCTCATGGTGGTGCCGTGGGCTGTGTCGTTGATGGCTGTCCATCTGGTCTTGCCCTGGATCTGGAGATGATTCAACGTGAGCTGGACCGCCGCCGTCCCGGACAGAGTGACATCTCCAGTCCTCGCCAGGAGGATGACGAGCTCCAGGTTCTCTCGGGCCTGGAAGGCGACCTGACCCTTGGTACCCCAATCTGTCTGCGTGTCGCCAACAAGGATGCTCGTCCAGAGGCCTATGAGAAGATCCGCTCTCTGTACCGGCCGTCCCATGCCGACTACACCTATCAGGCCAAGTATGGGCTGCAGGCCTCCAGTGGAGGTGGTCGTGCCTCCGCGCGGGAGACGGTCGGGCGAGTCGCCGCTGGTGCTGTCGCACGACAACTGATAGCTCGCGATCTGGGGGTCGAGATTGTTGCCTGGGTCGATCAGGTTGGCAGCTGTGTGGTTCCTCCGGACGCGCTGTCCGAGGAGAGCATCTCCCATGCGGATGTCGATGCCGACGACTGTCGCTGTCCTCATCCCGAGACCGCCGAGGCGATGCGTTCGCTCATCGAGGGGGCCCGCGATGGCGGTGACTCGCTCGGAGGTGCCGTGCGCTGCGTAGTGCGCGGTCTACCAGTGGGCCTGGGCGAGCCAGTGTTCGACAAGCTCGAGGCGATGCTCGCACACGCCTGCATGAGCATTCCGGCAGTGAAAGGCTTTGAGGTCGGCAGTGGCTTTTCGGGTATCACGATGCGCGGTAGCGAGCACAATGATGCGTTCGTGGCTGGTGAGGATGGCGGGATTCATACCCGTACCAACTTCTCAGGTGGTATCCAGGGGGGGATCAGCAACGGAGAGCCGATCAGGCTGCGGGTGGCGTTCAAGCCAACGTCGACGGTCTTTGTCGAGCAGGACACGGTGACTCGTGAAGGCGAGCCGATTCGTCATGCGATGAGCGGGCGTCACGATCCATGCGTGGTGCCAAGGGCCGTCCCTGTGGTCGAGGCGATGGTAGCTCTTGTGCTGGCTGATGCCTGGCTACTGCAACGCGGAGCACGCGGCAGCCTGTAGGACTCGGTCAGTTGTTGTAGGCCGGTCCGTTCTCGGCGCTGTGTGTCGACTCGAGGTTGACTGGGTAGTAGTCGCGCTCAGGCCAGGTGATCTTGCCGACCTGCCAGACGTCGCCTTCTTCGAGGGGACTCGGACTGGTTAGCGTTCCGGCGTCGATATCCTGACCCAGCACGCTGATGGTTACTGATGCAGAGGTGGGCTGTGCAGAGTCCACACCGAGCAGCGCGAGAGCATGATCGGAGTAGTAGTGCACCCAGACTCGATAGTCACCCTCGGTCACGCAGTCGCCTGCTGCTACGCCGTCCGCATCACATGTGTGCTCGGGAAGAGCCAGGAAGATGGTCTCTCGGAAGGGTCCTTCGCCCTCACCGTCGGCGTCGGCCAGGAGCATCGGGTTGTCGAGTGCATTGTCCGGATCACCCCAGTCTGGATTGGGCGACCACGAGAAGCAGTCTCCGTCGCCGGAGCCGGAGGTGGAGTAGGAACCAAAGTAGTTGCCGTCTGGTGCGATGAGGTGCAGGTCGAGATCGGCTCGGGCAGTATCCCATTGCAGCTCAATCTGGAGATTGGACGGAGGTACGGCCTGAACGACCACGACCGCCACTAGAGACTCAGCCTCTTTGGTGTCGACCACGGTCAAGTTCAAGCGATAGGTGCCGAGCAGGTCAGGGGTGAAGTTGGCCAGCGCTGACTCAAGTCGCTCCGTCTCGGGGTCTTCATCGGGAAAGACGAGGGATTCATCGGTAATGGTGCTGCCCTCTGGGACAATCTCGAAGCTCCAGTGGTAGAGCAATGGCTCGAGGTCGTTGTCCGGGTCGCTTGAGTGACTTCCGTCGAGCCCTGCCACCTCACCCAGCACCGTGTAGCCGAGGCGCCGCACAGAGGCGTCCTCGGCGCCGTTGTCGATAGCAGCGACGGCCAGGGGAGGGTTGTTGGGCAGCGTCCGTAGAGTGGACTCGTTGCAGCCAAGGAGGACAGTGGATGAGCAGATTGTGAGGGCGAATGTGAGGCGGAGGAAATGGTTCATGGCTTAGTCCTCCTTTCCGGGGCGGAACGCAAGCAACGAGGCGAAGAGTAAGAGCAGGAATGCGCCGCCCTCTACTGCTGAGCCGCCCACAGAGCAGCCACCGCCTTCGCGGTCATCCTGGAGGCCAGAAGGAGCGTTGGTCGCTCCGCTGCTGTACTCGAAGGGATAGCCGGGAGTTGAGCGCAGACCATCGGGGTTCTCGACCACCAGATCCACCCATCCATCTGCGTGTGGTGGCACGTTGACTTGAATCTCTTCGCCGCCTTCGATGGTCGCTACATTTTCACCGGCCAGCTCGCCTTCCCCATCGATGAACAGGACCTGCGCGCCCTCGGCGAAGCCCGTTCCTCGCACCCGGATGAGCGCTCCACCCGCTGGGTTAGCTGCTGTCTCGGGCCCTACCGCGAGCACCATCGGTGGTGCATTGCCGCCGCTGTAGTCCCAGTAGGTGAAGCCTGAGACGAGCACCTCTTCGTCCGAGCCACGAACCAGTCGGATGTCGATTGTGCCCGCGTCCAGCAAGCCATCGCTGTCTCCATCGACCGCCGCCGGGATGTTCTCGATAAGCAGGCGGTTGCCGCCGGTCTCCACCACAGTGTTCGCGGTGTCAATCAGGACCCCATCCCAGTACACCGCGGTGTCGTGACTGAAGTTCTTGCCATTGAGAGTGACGTCGAACCCTCCATCGAGGTCACCCTCTTTGGGGCTGGCATAGGCCAGCATGAGGGGCTCGTCAGGAGTGTCGTCGCCTGTCCATGGACCATCGGGTACTTCCTGCTCGCTGAACGCGAAGTTGTCGATGAGCACGCCGCTGTCCAGGATACCGTCGGAGGTGTCGTAGATCTCGAAGCTGAGCGTCATGGTCTCGTTGGGCTGGCAGGGCGCGATCGTAGTAACCCAGCCGGTGCTGCCATCGCAGTCACAGGAGGCGTCGTCCTGATCGATCAAGCCGTCATTGTTTGTGTCACTGCAGGGCGTGAAGCCAGACTGCGTCATGTCCTGGCAGAAACCAGTGCCCTGCAGCATCGAGGGGTCATTGAGGGTGAAGAGCGCGTTGTTGACCGTCACGGGATTCCCGAAGGCATCGAACACGATCTGGCCGACGTAGGCGTTGCTGGTGAGGAAGACCTCGAAGATGTCGTTGAAGGCTGACCCGACCCAGTCCGGGTACTCACGGCTGAGAAAGTTGAAGTTGAACGAGAAAGAATTTGCGTAGATTGGGACGTCGATATCGAAGGTCAGGATGGCGTGGTCACCGGCCGAGGTGTTCATGCCCGGCGTACTGGGTGCCGGATAGTCGTGGTCATCGTCAGGAATTACGCCCCAGTATTGAGTGATTGTGTCGACGTTGCCCGTGAAGAGCAGACCCATGGTCGGCGCGTTATAGGGGCTGACTACACCGAGGGAGGTTCGAACATCGAACATCTGCTCGGAACTTGGATAGGGGCCACCTGGATCTTGCTCTACAACCCCTGTGGTGAAGTTGGGTGAGTGCGCATAGCCATCTGGTGTTTGGATGCTGCCACTGACCACCAGGTTCATGTCGACATCCATGGCGGCAACCACCGCCTCAGCGGGCTGCCACGCGAAGGCGGGGCCCGTGAGCGCAAGGCTTGATACGAGGGTTGAGAAGACTACGAGCGAGCGAAGCGTCATGACCAGGGGACTCCCGCCAGGGGGTGGGTGAGTTCGGGGGTAAGCCCGAGCAGGCTAGGTGATTCGTGGGCCCTTCAGGCCGCCTCTATATAGACGATCAACACAGCCCTTCACAAGCTCATATCAGTGCGGATCCTCAGCAATGTCAAGGGATTGTCAACTAAGGGCCCGGTTCGGGCATCTTCCTGGTCAGGAAGCGATGTTGTGCGGGTCAAACATTGCCCGACCCCTGATTCGGCTCCTAATCGGGCTTGTAGCGCTTGTGCGTGGCGACCAGGCGGTCAGCATCGATGCGCTCTAGGAGGGCCGAGCGGGCCAGGTCCAACTGCGCCTCGTCGTCATGTTCGAGTAGGAGCAGCACCTCCCAACCGGATGCTTGCCAGCGGGGATAGGAGCCAATGTCCAACCCTTCATACTCGTCGAGGACCTCCTCGAGTAGGGGGGCCAGTTCGCTCTCTCCCTGTCGAGTCAGCACCGCGCTACAGGGCAGTGTTGGGCCAGAGAAGAGATGAGAGATGCTCTCAAATCGTCCCCGGAACAGGCGCGGTACACCGGGAAGAATGTAGACGTTGCGGCAGCACACAACGGGAAAACTCTCGGTGTCCAATACTTCAGTGCCCGCTGGAACCTGAGCCATCCTGAGCCGAGCTGGGCTCCGAGGGCCCCGCCAACGTTCATCGAGAAACGCGCGGATCACAGGGTGTTCTTCGAGACGGACCCCAAAGGCCGCAGCTACCCCTGCCATGGTGACGTCGTCGTGTGTTGGGCCCACTCCTCCCGACGTGAAGACGAAGTCCGCAGCGCTCGAGGCGGTCCTCACAGAACGAGCAATCTCTTCGACGTTGTCAGGGACACAGACCAGACCTGCGCACTCAACTCCTTGAGTTCGCAGTCGGCGCATCAGCCAAGGGCTGTTGCTGTCTTCAACCTTTCCGCTAAGCAGCTCGTTCCCAATGACGACGATGCGGGCGCTGGGGCGTGTTGAGGGCATGGGCGGGGTCTTGGACCTGAAGGGTGAGTGCCGTGGGTTTCGGTCGATAGCTGGACAGGAGTGCAGATTCTACAGGAAGATAGGTCGCCATCTCCCCCCCACCGGTAGGGGCTCTGGGATGGTAGAGCCATTTCCCGGAGCTTTATGAGTCGTTTAGTTGCTGGTGCCGCCCTACTTGTCGTGCTGGCGCTCGGGATGGCGGCGTGTGAAGCGGATCCAGAGGCCGGGGAGGTGCCGGTACAGGCACCATCTGTAGTGACGCAGGCGGAGGCTCCGCTTCTTGCCGAGCCGGGGCCGGAAGAGGTGCTCATCGAAGAGGAAGAAGAATTAGCTCCTTCAGCGCCGGTGCAGGTCGCACGGAAGAAGCCGGTCGCTAAGAAGACGAAGCAGGAGCCAGCACCGCCGCCCAAGGGAATGCGCAGAGCTCGCCTGGGAAAGCCAAGCCCGCAATCCAGGGCTCTTGAGAGTGGGCAGATCAAGCGCATAATCTCCGAGCGCATTCCACAGGTGCGCGCCTGTTACGAGCGAGAGTTGAAGAAGAATTCGGCGCTCGCGGGCAAGGTCCTGGTGGCCTGGACAATTCGGGAGGATGGGAGCGTCACTTCGCCCAAGGCCAAGAAGAACACCACCGGGAATCGTGCGCTGGTGCCCTGCATCACCAAGGCAGTCTCAAAGTGGCGCTTCCCAAAGTCAGGCTCGCCTTCTGATGTGGAATTCCCCTTTGTCTTCCGCTCAAAGGAGGATTGGCGATGAAGTTTGTCTTTCAGCTATTCGCGTCCTTCGCAACGCTCTCGTTGCTGTTGCTCATGGTCGGCTGTCCTCCCGCCGAGGATGTCGACTATTTTCAGCTCGCTGTGGGCAACCACTGGGAGTACTACGTGACGCAGGGTGGTGAAGAGGGTGAAGTCTGGAACATGGAGATATTCGATGCCGATGACAATCCCGAGACAGGTCGCGGTGACGTCTACCTGGTGATGAACCGAGTTGAGCCTCCACCAGAGCCGACTCTGCCCTCTTTGACGGTCAATACACGCACTTTCAACCTCGCCACTCAAGAGGACCTCACGGGCTCCGTGGCCAAGCTGATTGGCTGGCAGTACAAGTGGGTTAACAACGACGAGGGAGACCGTAACGAGTACTTCGTCAAGGAGCCGGGTAGCGGGTCAGACTGGAGCGATGACTGGGAGTATGGGGTGAATGGTTCTGCTGGCGGAACCGATTTCTGGTTTTCCGTCCGTGCTGCAAGAACCAGTGATCCGATTCAGACCCCCTACGGGACCTACGTGGACTCCATCGAGGTGAATCGGGAGGTCCGACTGGACCACAGTGACGGTACTGAGCAGTTTGTGTCACATGTCGAGGACTGGGCTGCAGGGGTGGGCTTGATTCGCTACATGCGCACTGGCACGGACGGTGATGTCACCGAGGTCCTCTTGCGGACCACTAATGTCGCGGAGATCCCAGGGTCCTGAGCACCGCTAGTAGTCGCGGCACAGGTAGGCGCGTGCCCCTGGCTGAACCTGCCGTTCCAGGCTTCGCTCGACACTCTGAGTAGTTACTCGTTGTAGCTCCGGCGTCTGAGCGCTCAGGTTGACTCGGAGCAGCGCTACACGCTCTCGGCTGTCCATCGTGGGCCCGAAGCCGCCATCGTTTGGAGACATACTCAAGGCCAGGAGGAGCTGAGAAACCTCGGCCTTGGCGAGGGGAATGAGCGCCTCGGTGACGATGCCTCGATGAAGTCCACGCCGAACCAGCTTGATGACGTCCACAATCGAGAAGCTCTGTGCAACTCGCGGATGACGCTCTGCGGAGGCCTGGAAACGGTCGATAGCGAGAAGGGTCGATGGCTCCTTCAGCCCTCCATCCACACCGGAGTCGTACAAGCCAACAAGGATGGCGCTCGATGGTCCTCCAACAGCGAGCCGTTGGTAGGCAGGGGACGATCTACCCTCGCCTGAGTCGAGTTCCATCAGCAGCGTCTTCTTCTCTGTTTCGCGGAGCAACTCAAACGTGGTCTCAATGACACCTTCGCTGTAGTTCTCCAGCGGTAGGTGGATGTATGAAACCAATGTCCCTGTCTTGGGGTCTACAATATCGCCGCGAGCGAACTCGAGTTGATGTACCAGGCTCTGGAAGTCCAGGCTCTGCTGCGAGCTGAAGGGAAGCTCTTCACGAGCAATCAGGACCCGGGTCCCCATAGCGCTGGAGTACATGATCGGGACTGTCGTCAGGCATTTCACAGCCCGTAGATCGTCAAGGGCCTCCTCTTCGAAGGCAGCGCAGACTCGGTCCAGGGACTCAAGTACATCACTACGAAACAGCGAGCCAGAGTCCTGGGCCTGGACGGCAATAAGAGCAGACCTCTGCGGGCCGAAGTTGCCATCGATTTCCTGCCGGCAATCGGCACGAGTCATCGAGGGTGTCGCCACTCTACGGGCGCAGCCCAGTCCCGCAGCGAGAGTGAGGATGATCACAAGGTAGTGGAGTTGTCTCATTGCATTCACGCGGGCAGTTTTCTGGGGACTTACTTGCAGTATACGCGCCCCGAAAGATTGAGATCAGCATGGCATGTCGGTCGGCTTGGGTGCTGGCCGATGACCTAAACGTGACATGGGAAAATCCGCTACCAGCGAGGTTGTCCGCAGCAATTGTTCGTCGGTTAAAGGCGCGTGATTTCAGCCAGATAGGGCTGTCAATAGCCCGGAGTAGAAAGTTATCCACACTGTGCATAACCTGTGGGAAGCTGGCTATCCGCTCAGAATTACAGAAGATTGCCATGCTCTAATTTGCGGAAAACCATCTCCAGAAAAAGGTACTGAGAAGAAAATTTCGTCCAGGACTCGCCTGGGAGGCGGGTGCTTGTTGGTGCGAAATGGTTAGCTCTCCTCAGCGGATTGACGGGCTCGTCAGGCTTCAATAGCTTCCCGGGTCGCTCGCTTGTTCATTGAAATTGTGGGTCGGATCTCGAGGCAACGGAACTGCGGTTGCGGTGTCCGGGGATGCGAAGAAATGCCAGGAGAGGATCGAGCCCCGCCCGGGTCGAAAGGCCGAGGCGGCGGACACGGATCGTACAGCTTCCAACGTTATAGATGGATGCTGCGCGGGGGAAACCTCTGTAGGAACAAACCCCAAGGGCATTGCCGGATGAAAGATTTCGGCAGGTCCCAGCAGGAGAAAACCGCCAGGGTCG
>CAZEIY010000041.1:0-18039 GCA_964512375.1 uncultured Rickettsiales bacterium
AGCTCACATGCCTTTGATGTTGCAGAGAAGGTGGGGTTGCCGGTCGACATTCTTGATGCAGCGCGGGGCTTCCTGGGAGCGGATGCCGCGCGTGTCGAGGAGGTACTCGCTGGCCTCGAGCGGGATGCGGGCAAGGCGGAGCGGGAGCGAGAGGCGGCGCAGAAGGACCGCGCCCTCGCATCGGAGTCCCTTGAGGATGTTCGGCGGGAGAGGGATGAGCTACTACGCCGATCAAGGCAGGTAGAGTCTGAGCTGAGAGCCGAGTTTGAGGAAGAGGTGCGGGGCTACCGTGAGGCGGTTCGGGGAGCCTTGAAGCAGATGCGCGAGCGGGATGACGAGTCCAGCGCTGAGCGTGCTCGGCAGCGCATCGCCGAGGGTGCGGCCCGAGTCCGCCAGACCCTCGCTGCTGGCACTCCGCTCCCCGAGTCAGATCGAATCGACGTTGCAGCCCTTCAAGCCGGCGATCGCGTCCGAGTATCGACTCTGGGTAAAGATGCCACGGTGGTTACTCCGGCAGCAGGACGCCCGAAGATCAGTGTTGACGTGGACGGTCTGCGGATCGAGGTGAAGACCAGCGATCTCGAGCGCGCCCGGTCGTCCGCGCCCTCGAAGAAAGCGGCCTCGAAAGAGAAGAAGAGATCAGCGAACAAGAGTGGCGGTGGCGGGCGTAAGGCCCGCGCTGGCCATGACTACGAGCCGAACCCTGATTTCGAGACGGCATTCAGGAGCCCCACGCTGACCCTTGATCTGCGCGGCGAGCGGGTGGACGATGCTCTGGATCGGGTCGACGCCTTCCTGGATGAGCGCGTGATGCGTGGAGATGCCTTTGGCTTTGTGCTGCATGGTCACGGGACAGGCGCCCTGAAAGCAGCGGTCCGCAAGAATCTGCGTTCGTCCTCCTACGTTCGCGACTTTGCTCCTGGAAATCGCAGTCAGGGAGGCGATGGAATCACCGTAGTGCGACTCAAGCTGTGATCAACCGGCTGAAACGACTCGAGGCGGTGTAGTAGGGCGGCTCATCTGCTGGACTTGAGTTTTGCGATGTCACGGTCCAGCGTCTCGAGTTCCTTGCTCAGTGCCACGGAGCGTGCCTCCAGATCGGCTGCGCTGGGCTCAGTGGTCGCCCCTGGTTTCATCCAGCCTTCGTCCAACATGCCGAGTTGGTCAATTACCTCTGCGCGCTTCTCGAGAAGCCGGGCAAGCCTCTGTTTTGTTGATTCACCCGACCTGCTCTTGTCGCGGTCATTCGTCGGGGCAGGGTTCTGTTTCTGCTGAGCGGGCGCTGGTTGTTGATTGCTACGTTGTGTGGTCTCCCTGGTCTTGCTTCTCGATGAGGGTGTGGCAGACGAGGATGAGATGGTCGACACCTCGCCCAGCTTCGCGGGCCGGGCTTGAGCGCGGAACTGCTGCGGAATCATCTCGATCGAATTAACGATGTGTAGCCGTCCGGCATCATCGATATAGGCGAGCAGCGTCCCTTCTGCAGGCGGCTCCTTGTTTGAGGCAGCGTTCTGTTGCGCGCTCGCCGTGCCGAAGCTTGCAACACTCAGGGACAGGATGAAGCAGACGATGACGAGGGATGTGGTTGGGAGAGAGTGACGCACCACTCCACCGTAGAATCAAAGCTCGGGGCCGTCCAGCCAGGCCTCGATGTCGATAGCGAGTACCCCGCACATTCCCGCTGCGAAGGCGCGGCTACCATCGGCCGACACCCGTACATCTCGGAGCAGTCCGCCGAGGCGCAGGCTGCGCGTCGGGGTCTCACCGGTCATGTCGACGCCGTAGATGCGACCCGTCAACTGAGATGCAGTCAGCAGAATGTCGGTTCCGAGAACCGGACGGGCCATGTGCATGCCAAGGACACCGGGCAGGGTCCGCTGGGCGTGCAGATCGTCGCCCTCGAGCACAAGGACATGTCGTGAGAGGAAGCGTGGCAGGTAGATGGCGCCGTCGATGTCCTGGGCCAGATCATGGTTGCCGCCGCCAATGAAGCGCCAACTCAGCGTCTTCGAGGAGGTGAGGTCATAGCGCACCAGGAAGGCCCCTCTTCGACGCGGGAGCAACAGCAGAGTGCCGTCCACCAGGTCCACCAGGAGGCTGTCAATCTCGGGAACGCTCGGAATGGTCTGTTGAGCGATGAAGCGGTGGAGGGTGGGCTCGAACATGGCTACCTCGCCGCGATCACCACATCCCACCAGAGCCAGCGAGTGGAAGGGATGCCAGGCGAAGGAACGGGGGACACAACGGTCCATTGTCACCGCGGTGTTCAGAGGCAGAGAGGTGAGGGAGTCGATGGCTATCAGGATGCCGTTGTCGAGGCTGGTGTCCTTACTCTCAGGATCTGGGGAGGGCTGTGTTCCCGTGGCGAGCACCAGGACCTCGTCGGTGCCGGTCGTGCCGAGCAGTTGAGAGCGCGGAGAGATGCCATCCAGGCTGGGGTCGAGGATCGCTGTCGGTAGATTCGCAAGATCGACGCCCCGGTGGGCTCCTCCTTTGAAGCTGATTCGGGTGACGAGACCCTCTTTCGGAAAGGCGACGAACAGGGACGGGTGGACCCCTTCATTCGGTTCCAGGGCAGTGGCGCCGCGGTGGTCCAGAACAACCTCAACTCGTGGGTCAGCGCGTACGGCATCGCAGTTGAGCAGTCCCGTTGCCAAGACCAGGGGGCTGCTCGCCAGGCATGCGAGGAGGGGAAGGACGAGCTGAGAGGCAGCCCGCAGAGGATGGGGGGCTAGGAGGGGAAGTGTGGCTGCTCCAGCACCTCCGAGGGCACAGCCCGAAAGGGCCACGGCGGCTCCCAGGGCGGGAGTAGCAGCCATGTCGGCATATGCGGTGGGAGCGCCCAGCAGCATCAGCCCAGTGCCCAGCAGAGCGGCCAGCGGCGGCTCCCAGACCATTAAGGACAGTGCTCTGCGGGTGGGACCGGCGAGGAGGACCATGGAGAGCAGCGTCAATGCCGAGTAGAACCCGATCATCTCCGGGTTGCCGCCAAGCACCTGCTCGAGGGCGGTCAGACCCTGGGTGCTCCCATCGGGGTTGGCGAGCAAGGCGACTCCGGCAAAGCATGACAGCAACGGGGCCAGCAGGATGAAGAAGCGAAGCAGGTGGTCGGTGTTCCAGGCAGCAACGGGGAGACCTGAGAGGCTGCGTTCGTGGGCCAGGGCGGCGCGGCGTCTCCTTCGGCCAAGAAGGCAGCCACTGACCGCGGTGATCCATAAGAGCCCTGCGAGCCGGGGCTCGAGCGCGGCGCCGAAGATCACAGCACTCAGGGTGAGCAATAGGGCAGGCAATCCCACCAGAGTCATCCAAGGGAACGCAGCAATTCTCTGCCGTGTTGTGGGAGGACTCCCCGGTTGGGGGTCCAACTCCCGAGCGAAGAGTGTGAGAGCGGCCGCGATGAGGACGGGCACGACGAGTACTTGAGTCGTCGCGATGTTGCCGTTGACGTCGTAGAGCAGGATGCTCATCAGGCTCACAATCGCGCTCGCCGCGACAAAAATTCCGTGGGTGGTTCGGGCTCCCAGGTCGTTGAAGTAGTTTCCGAAGAGATCGGCGAGCAGCGGCGCGAGCAGAGCGAGCGCCAAGAGACTCGAGAGGAGATTGACCCGGGTGCGCGCGAACAGCCTGGGAGGTTTCGTCTGGTCTCCGATCACGGCCTCAGGGTAGCCCGCATCCGGCTGTCGGTGCGTCCTCAAGACGCGAATCGAGCTACACTCAGCGCGCGCATGCTTCGCCGCCTCCTCGCAACGAATCCGTGGCCCATCGTGCTCGGTGTGTTGGTGCCTTTCGTGCTGGCCACTGCCTGGTTGCAGGACCGTGGTGTACGCCTGGGCTGCGACCAGCACGGTGCTCAGCATGAAGGGCACGAGAGCATAGTCGACGCAGGTGGCCTGCTGGAGTACTGGGTGCATGGCTTGTTCGAGCCCTGGTCCTGGGTGCCTTACATCCATCCGCCTCTCTATTCGGTTCTAATGAACTCGGCCGATTTCTATGCGGGCTGGTTCGATTTGGATGTCTACTCGGTAATCATCGGCCACGCTGCGCTGGCTCACGTGTTGGTGGTGGTCTTTGTCGCCTGGTTCCTCTGGCGGGAGCTGGGTGCTGGTTGGGCTCAGGTGGGGGCGGCGATGGTCGCTTTTTCCCCCAACTGGGTGCGCCCCTTCGAAAACTACCCGGTAGGCTCAGCACTCATGGCGCTGGCCGCCATCGCCATCCTCAATCTCGCCATTCACGGTAGCTGGTCAGCCTTTGCGGTGGCCGTCTTCGCGGCCCTCGCTGCGGTCGAACTGCACTTATCCAACTGGTTCTGTATCGGCGGCTTGATGGCGGGGATGTTCTTCCTGGTGAAGGGTCGGCGTATCAAGGCAGCGCTCGCCTCCATCCTGATGATCGGCCTGTTCATGCTGAGTACCTTTCCGGGCCTGTGGCAGGTGATCGAAGAAGGCCCAGACGCTGATGCGGAAGCGACTGTTGGCGGCATGACCCTGGAGTGGACCAATCCCCTGCTCTATCTGCCGCTGATTATCTGGCTGGCTCCGCCCCTGATTCGTCGTATGAGAGTGCCGGCGAGTGCTGCGTGCGGAGTATTGCTCTTTACGGCGGTCAGCCTCGGATTGCAGCACTTCCAGCTCGCTGATGGACAGCCATATCCCTATTGCCTGCATTACTTCGAGTTGGTGGATACGCCCTTGATCCTGGCGGGAGTGCTGGCGCTCGCCGCTCTCTCGAAGAACGGTGGCGAGAGGTTGTGGTTGCAGCGCGGAGTCATCCTCCTTGCGGGGTTGCTGGTGGTGTCGCAGTTCGCCCTGTACTGCTGGGGACAGCGCTATGTGCTGCTTTCTGAGCACACGTTCCTCGAGGTCTGGCAGAGCCTGTGATGGATCAGCAGCGTAGTACCCTGTTCTGGCCCGCTGCAGTCACCGCAGGGGTCCTGGTCGTGCTGATCTCGCGGATCAGTCGAACGCTCGTGCAGCCCTACGGCGTTGACGGTGCGGAGTACATCGAGCATCTCGGCCGTCTCGAGATCCTCGGTGCCTTTCGTGAGCTGTTGCACTCGGGAGACCTTCTGGCTTTCCTTCGCGAAGCGGACAACGCCTTTCCTCCCCTCCTGCACGTCTTGACGCTGCCCTTCGGCGCGGTACTAGGCCATCGCGCCGAGGATGTGCTTGTCGTTGGCCCGCTCTGGCTTCTCGTTCTGGCTCTCTCTACGGCCTTGATTGCTCGCCACCTGGCTGGTTCATCTCGGGCTGCTGCGGCAGCGGGCAGTGCCACTCTGCTGGTGCCGGCCTTGCATGGTTTCTCAACCCACTACTACTACGACCTGCCGATGACGGCGCTGCTCTGGCTGGGACTTGCCGTGCTGGTGTTAGGGCGGGATGGTCGTGAGGGCCCAGCCGGACTCCTGGGAGGGGCGTTGCTGTTCGGGGCTGCCCTGATCAAGTGGCAGGCGCTCCCGGTGGTGGCGACCATGCTCATCGCGCTGGCGTTGGCTCCGAATCCAGGGCCGACGTCAGCTGCGGAACCGAGTTCCCGGCCATCGCTGCTGGGTCGCCTGTTCCTGCCCGGTCTCGCCGGCGTGGTCTGCCTGCTGGCGTGTCTCGCTTACCTGGGCATGATTGGCTCCCACAATTCTCTGGTTGCGATGCTCCGTGACGTGAGCGCTCCTGCCGCTGCGGATGTGACCGGTGGGGTGGAACCCGTGCTAGGCCTCGGTCTCATCGCTCCCGATATGCTTCGTCTGCTCTTCTATCCGCTGCGGCTGGTGAGCTCGGTTCTCTCTCCACTGCTTGCGCTGCTTGTTGCTCCCCTCCTGGTGGTCTGGCTGCGCTCTGGCGGCGCAAACCGTGCCTTCCTCACCCTCCTCGCGTTGGGGCAGTTGCTGTTCTTGCTGCTCATTGTGCCCCCGCTTGATGACCGCTTTCTAGTGCCCCTGGTGCCCGTGGTGGTGCTCGCTGCCGTGTTGGGGTGGGAGCAGTTGACCGCTCGCCGTCGTCGGGCCGTGGCCGCCGCTGTGCTGGTCGGTGGGATGGCTGTTGCCATGGACTTCCACACCGAGTTCACTCTCCCAGGCTCAGCTGAAGCCCAGGTCTTGATCGTCGCCAAGGACCGCCCTGGGGTCTCGTTTCGGGGGCTTGGCGCGAGCGACTCGGTGGAGCAGCGTGGCTGGTCGCGTCTCGACAGCCAGGGTGACTCGCGCTTCCGTGCTCGAGAGCAGCTGTGGTCATCCCTTGTCCGCTGTGACGTCCAGACAGTGCGGGTTGCACCGGAAGACCCGATGATTGGCGACTCTGGCGACCTCTTCTGGTTCCACTACCGATCCACCTACGCTGCTCTCGAGGAAGAGCCTCCAACGCTCAGCATCACCATGGATGCACAGCCAGCAGCCTATGGTCCGCCCATTTGCCGAGAATCCCTGCCCGATCAGACGGAGCTGGCCGTCTCGGGTGTAGCCCATGGCTCGCGACCGGTGATGCCACCGTGCACAGATCCCCTCGGTTGGAAGGTAGAGGGGCTTCTCTCGGTGGTGGACGTTGAGCGAGACGTGGCCATCTTTACGCCGGGGGATCGAACGGCCTGCCCCGCGCTGAGCGAGGGGGCTGCTGCGGACGAACTCAGCGACTCCGCCTTGACCACTTCGCTGGCTGAGGGCGGCTGTGAACTCCGGGCCGCAGGTCTCAGCATTGCAGAGAGCATGGAGCCTGAGGGCAGCTGGACCTGCACCCCTATTGCCGGCCAGGAGGAGCCCTGGCAGGTCTCTTCGTGCAACAGCGATTATCTGGGCTTCACCGCCCGAGCCAGTGACTTCTCCGTTCCTGTCGAGGACTGCAACGATCTGCACGGGCAGTTGGCGAACATGTGGGACGAAGGATGGGACAAACCACGTCCGCCGATCCCCGATCTCAGTGCAGCGAAACTGCGTGAAGACCTGGTCGAGACGCTCAACATCGCGGTCCTGCTCGATGGTGATCAGCAGCACTCCTCGTTGGATGCCCGACCGCTGGAGGTGGTGACCATCGGAGAGCGCGACGGCGGAGGCTATGTTGAGTTCGAGTTGGTTCTACGTGATCCCTACGTGGGCAGTTTTCATGGGTTGCTCCTGCTTCCCAAGGGTGAGGGGCCGTTCCCAGTGGTGCTGGTTCTGCCGGGGCACGGTGAGAGCGCCGCCGAGCACCGAGATAATCGTTTCGGCTGGCTCCTCCCCGAAGAGGGTATCGCGGCTCTGATTCTCGACACGCGAGCCTATGACACGGGGCCGGCAGAGCATGAGGCAAGTCTCTCCTTGCTGTGCGGTGGTTTCTCGATGATGACGGTGCGCGTGTACGAGGCGCTGCTCGCGCTGAAGTTCCTGCGTAGTCGCGCAGAGATCTGCAATGACCGGATCGGCCTCCTTGGACATTCAGGGGGTAGCGTCACCGGCAACCTGCTGATCCGTCTGTGGCCTGGGATCAAGGGCTACGTCTCTGATCTGACTGCCATCCACTTCAACGTCGGTGACCCCCTCGAGGGTGATGAGTTTGGTCAGATCGGCGACGAGACCCACCCAGGCCTCGCCCGTCTCAGCGCCAACCTCAACGTCCTCGAGACAGCTGGCACACCTGTACTGAGCGTTCCATATGGCTACAGTGATGGTCCGGTGGCGATGTTCGAATTCTTCGAAGAGCACCTCGGCACCGCTGCGGAGGAGGAGTGAGGCTCAAGGCTCTTTTGAAGCTGCTCGACCGTCCGGTGTTGATGGCCTGGCTGGTCTTCCTACCGTTTACGCTGTGGACGGCCTGGGTGCAGTTCCAGGGTCTTGAGGTCGGTACAATTCTGTTGCCCGTGGTCGAGTACTGGGTGCACGGTGTACAGCCTCCCTGGTCCTGGGTGCCCTTCGTACATCCTCCCCTGTACAGCGGCTTTATGAATGCCATCGACTGGTATGCAGGTGCCACAGAGCAGCACCCCAGAGCTACCATCCTGGTGCAGGCGGCGCTCATTCAAGGGGCGGTCGTCATGATGTTCGCCTATATCGGCCGAGCATGGATGGGGCCGCGTTTCACCATGCTCCTGCTGGTGTTGATTACGTTCCTTCCATCGGGAATCAGACCCTTCGAGCAGTACCCGATCTCAAAGCTCCTTCTCCTGATTACCGCGTTCGCTGTTGTCCACTTTGCTCGCTCCGGAACCAGGAGCGCCGCTGCCGCCGCGATCTTCGCGGGACTCGCCGCCGTGCTGATGAATCTGCTCACCTGGTTCGCCATTGGAGGCTTGCTCGCCTCGCTGTTCTTCTTCCTGCCGCATCGTCGCAAGGGGCTTGCGCTGCTCTCGGTGGTACTGATTGCGCTGTTTATGTCGACCACCTATCCGGGACTCTATGAGGCTCTGGCGTTTGAGCGTGATCCGTCGCGGGGAATGGCGGAGATGGGGGGGCTGAGCCTGGGCTGGACGAACTATTTCCTGCTGCTACCACTGGCGCTGTGGTTGGTGCCGGCGATTCGACGGCACGATCCTATCGGCGCTGGGCTTGGCTACGCCGGTATTGCATTCACTGTGGTTGTGCTCCTCATGCAGCACTTTCAGTTGGCCGATGGTCAGGGATATCCAGACAGCTACCACTACTTTGTGATTGTCGACCCCATCATCGTTTTTGCTGCGCTGGCCGCTCTCTGGACCAGCTGGGAGATGGCGAGCACGAAGCGGACCCACCAACTCCTTCAGGTGGTGATTGGCGTGATGCTCGTCAGTCAGTTGGCTCTTTATCTGCGGGGACAGGATCACATCTGGTTGAATCCGCACTGGTTTTGGATTCTCGGGTTACCGTCCTGAAGAAGGTGGGACAAGAACATTGAGTGAGTTGGGACTGAACGAGCGCGATGACTCAAGCCCTGGTGTAGCCAGGGTGCCCCTCGATCTGCCTGTGACGGTGGGTGTGGGCATCTGTGTGATTGTGCTCTCTCGTATCTACGGTACGGGCCTGCAGCCCTATGGCTCAGACTCAGCGCAGTACATCGAGCACTTGACTCGTCTCGAGACCCTGGACGTCTGGCGCGAGTCGAGCTTTGGCCTGGTTGAGTTCCTGCGGATGGCGGACGGATCGTTCCCCCCGCTCATGCACTTCGTCACTCTGGTTCTGGGCATGTTTACCGGACACGAGGCGCAGGATGTCTTGTGGACCGGGCTCCTGTGGCTCTTGCTGTTGGCGGTGTCGGTGGCATCGGTGACCTTATCGATCAGTGGCTCGGGGAGGGCCGCAGCAGCTACTTTCTGCGGAGCAATGTTGCTTCCGTCTCTGCACGGCGCTGCGTGCCGGTACTACTATGATCTGCCCATGACGGCGCTGCTGTGGGTGGCTACAGCCGTAGCCTTCTCCACCTTCGTCAAGCGACCAACTCTCGGTGGACTACTGGTCGGGCTCCTTCTCTGGGCTGCGAACCTGGTGAAGTGGACTGCGCTCCCCTATGGGCTGATCATGGTGGCTGCAGTGCCACTGATGGTGTGGGTCGAGGGCGGCGAGGATCGCCGCTGGCGCTTTCAACACAGCCTCGCTGCCCTGGTCTTTTCCGTAGTGCTTATGGTTGGACTGTCGGTCTTGTTCATCAAGGTAGTGGGTCCATATGACTCGTTTACGGCGATGCTCGGTGAGATCGGTGATGACGCTCCTCATGGCGCTCCCGCTGGGGTGGACTCTGCCGAGAGCACTGAAGTCCTCTCGGGGATCTTTACGAGGGTAGAGACTCCTACTTTCGCGCGGTTGGCGTTCTACCCGGCGCGAATGATGGCTTCGGTGTACTCGCCCTTGCTATTGGCGCTGACTCTCCTGCTCGGTTGGTTCTGGGCTCGCTCCGATCAGCGCGGGTGGATCGCTGTGGTCGCCATTGTCGTTGGTCAGTGGCTCTTCGTGCTCCTGCGTGTCCCCCCACTCGACGATCGGTTCTTGATCACCGCGGCTCCTGCGCTCCTCATCCCTGCTGCGATGGGTTGGGACCTTCTGGGTTCACGGCTGCGGGTGGCGTTGGGTGCAGCGGTGCTTGTGGTGGGCTTCGGTGTGGCTCTGGACTTTCACTTCTCCGACAGCCCGTCTGCGCGCAGCGCCGCGCCGACCCGTGCGGGCACGGACAAGCTGGCTGAGATTGTTCGCTGGGGTCTTGCCGACTCAGTCGATCAGAGAGGCTGGGTACGCCGCAGCACGCAGGCGCACGATCGGGCCGCGGTGCGGGAGGCGCTCTGGGAGAAGGTGCGGCGCTGCAATGTGCAGCACTTCCGGCTGTCCGCTGACGACGCCATTGTCGGTGATGCAGGCGACGTCTACTGGATGCGCTATCGAACTCTCTACGCCCACCTGGAAGAAGGTGAGGAGCGTCGCACGGTGCCGCCAATCTGCAACCACTCACCACCTGGGGACACCGAGTTGGCATTCTCGGGTGTATGGAAGGACACGCTGCCTGTGCGGCCGCGCTGCATCGAAGAGGACCGCTGGCAGCTGGAGCTCGTGATCGAGGTGCCCGGTGGAGTGCGCGATCTTGCGATCTGGTCTCCCGTCGGTACTGAGGCCTGCTCGGGTCTATCTGTGGAGTTGGGGAAGAAGAAGGACATCTCCGTCTTTGAGATCATACCGTGAGGGAGCGCGACCCGGGCGCTCTGCGCAGCGCCATCTTCTCGATCGTGATCACGGTTGCAGTCCTGGCGGGGTTGAATTTTGTTGTTGAGCGTCTCGAGGTGGAGGGTGTGGTCGAGAGCCACCGGGTGGAAGACCGGATGCTCTACCAGGAGGAGCCTCTGTTCGAGTGGAGCGACGGTCGCTATCAGACCACTGCGTACGCTGCCGACCACCTGGTCAGCAGCAGCTTCTCGGCCGATAAGGGCTCGCGCTGGCGTATGTTCCTGCTCGGCGCTTCCTTCGCTCAGGGCACTCCGTACGACTGCTGTGACGGCGAGGGTCGCGAGAGCTTTGGGGGCATCGCGACCTGGCTGCGAGCTCAGTACAAGCACCTGTTCCCATCGCAGCAGGCGGAGATTATCAACGTCGCGGCTGGGGGTACCAGCAGCCACCGGGTGGTGAGCATTGCCAAGTCGGTCTCGAGCTTCGAGCCGGATGCCCTGGTGGTCGCCAGCTGCAACAACGAAGGAGTGCTGAGTCCGGGCACTGTGGCCGAGCAGCTGCACAAGCTCGGGGGCTACCGCGCGCTGGCGAAGATCCTTGCACCAACGCCCGACTCGGCCGAGCGCCACTACTTTACCCCGCAACATGCCGACGCCGATGTGGTCCGCAAGCAGTTCCGAACGAACCTGGAGAAGGTCGTCGAGATCACCAGGAAGCAGGGCATCCCCTTGATGCTGGCGACCCTCCCCGTGAACCTGAGATATCGCGGCTTCGAGCCGGGACCAGTGATCGATGACCAGCGCTATGCCTCGGTGACTGGGCCCTGCGCATCAGCTGTGGAGGCATTCCACGGCGGTAGGCTCGAGGAAGGCCTCAAGCATCTGAAGCAGTGTGATGGCCTGCCCGACATTCAGAGCTGGATCGGATTGGCCAGCTTGCGAATGGGTCGTTTCGATGAGGGGAAGGCGGAGCTGGAGAAGCTGTGGGGAGCTTGTCTGGCTGATGGTGTGACTCGCTACTTTTCGGGGGACTATGAGCAGGCGATCGCCGGCCTTGTCCAGTGTGAGGATGCATCTGAGGCGCTGCGCTGGATCGGACTCGCACGCTTCGAGTTGGGCCAGAGTGAGGCGGCGAAAGCCGACCTCGAGCAGGCTACCGAGTTGAATCCCCGCAACCGCTGTCGTCCCTCGTTCAACGCCATAATTCGCGAGTTAGCGGCGAGTTCGGTCCACGTGCACCTGGTGGATCTGGAGACCGCGGCCGAGCTGGCAAGCCCCCAGGGCATTCCCGGTCAGGAGCTGTTCGTCGATTACTGCCACATGAACTGGCGCGGCTACGGGCTCATGGCGGAAGCGCTCCGAGCTGCGCTGGAGCAGAGTGGGGTCGGACCTGCCTGGCCTGCGGAGGCCGAGCTACTCGACATAGATGCTCTCGCTCGCGGCAGGAAGCTCCCGCCGCTGCCTGCGCCGCCAGGGCCACAGCGTGAGCAGGGCGAGCAGCCCCAGCCCTGAGAGGGAGACGCCGGCATAGAGACGAGGCGGACTCCACCGGCACCTTGTGTTGCTTGCTCCGGCTGGTGCATGGAAGGCCAACACCCCGAGCTCAGCCATGGACTCACCGTGTAGGGGTCTGTCGCCACAGCTCCAGCCCGGCCAGTGGTTCTGGTTCACGATGATCACGCCCGCTTCGTCGAGTTGGTGACTGACCTCAATCACATGGCCTCGATAGGCCACGATCTCTGCACTCCCCGAGATCGATGGCTGCACGGTTCCCGACACAGCCTCGCCCCGGACCCAGGCCTCGCCGTGGTAGCTGGCTTCTTCCTCGAAGTCGCCCCGGGCACCCAGCCAGCGGGCGGGCTGAGCGCCGATCTTGATGGGGATGTCCTCGGGTGAATAGACGGTCGGCACGCCGCGCAGCACGTTGCTGTACACGCGCAGGTTCAACAGGTCCTCACCCGAGAATTCAGGTCGGAGTCCCTCCGCCTCAAGGGAGGTCTGCTGTGGCAACTCTTCGGCTGCGTAGATGAATGAGGTTCGATAGAGGGCTCGCACCTGCTGAGCGGCTGGAAGGCAGCTGAAAATGGCGAGCACGAGTAGGAGTGGTGCGGCTGCCCGGGACAGGCGTTCGCGCTCCGGGCCCAGTTGTTTCTTGATGTGTATGACCAGCCAGTCGAAGCCAACTCCAGCGACGACACAGAGGACCAACAGCATGGGGAAGTTGAAGTACCGGAGCGGTCCGCGCATTGACGAGAACAGAGGAAACTGGCGCAGGACACGGAACGCATCAACAGGCGCATAGGGTCCGAAGCTGAGCCAGGTGAAGGCGGCGCCGAGGAGCAGCCAGGGCCACGCTCGGTGGGTCCTGCGCAGTGCGGCCGGCAGGCCTGCCGCGAAGAGCAGCAAGACCCCGATGCCGGGCAGTAGCGTCATGTACTCCTGCACTCTTGGATTGCCATCGCTGTCGACGACCCGAAGTTCGGGTACGTGGTGGAAGAGCGCGTACCACAGCTGCTTGAGGCTGAAGTACCAGGCGTCGGGATGGCGAGGATAGGTTGCTGTCTGGCGAAAGTCGGTTGCCTCGAGCAGGTGCAGCATGGGCAGGAATTTCGCGGCCCCGAGCAGGGCCGCGATCGTCAGCATCGCCAGCGCGCCGATGCCTGCGCCCTTGTCGATGGGCTCGGCGCTGAGTTTTGCCTGTAGGGCCATGGTGCCCCAGAGCAGGGCCATGAGCAGGACGAGCACTGGCAGGGCGAGCTGCAGTTGCACCGCCATGGCCCAGAGCAGCAGAGCGCCCATGGTCCATCGTCGTCGACGTGCCAGCGCGTCCCCGGGGCAGAGCCATAAGTAGAGCAGGGCCGGCCAGGCGACCACCAGACAAGATTCGTAGAAGCCCACGGCTACCCGCGCCGGCAGCCAGCCGCTCCAGGCGTAGCCGAGGGCCGCGGCGCCGGCTGCGGCAATGCTCAAGGACAGGCATCGGCGTAAGAGGAAGAACAGACCCAGCGTGCCGATGAGTGCCACCAGCGCGATGTTGACCTTCATACCGAGCACGTGCCCGAAGAGCAGAGGGGCAGCGATGAGTGGGCCCATGGTGCCGTCGCTCGGGTGGGAGAACTGAGGCATGCCGCCAGCGAGCAGGGGGTTCCAGAGCGGCAACTGCTTCCACTCAAGCAGTGACTTCCGCGCGTAGTAGTCGAGCTTGGTTACTTCGAGCCAGTCGTGGCTGCGGTAGTTGTCGCTGCCGATCACGGCCTGCGTGGCGAAGGGTTGCGCGAAGAGCGGCGCCAATTGCCAGGACAGCGCCACTAGCAGCAGGACAACTGCCAGCTGTTCCCTCCTGGCGGTGGGCAGCTGCATCATCGGTCGATTCTCTTCATCAGTGTCGCGCCGGGCAGCATGCCTACGGTCTCGTAGTTGGACTGGACGTAGAGGCTCAATTGCGGCAGCAGTTCAGCCTCGGGAATCCAGTCGATGACGAAGCCGAGATTGGAGCGCACCAGCCAACGGGGCGGGCTCTTTGAGAGCTCGGCAATGGCGCGTTCCTGGAGGTCTCGGCTGGGTGCGTCGTAGGCCCACAGAAAGGAGTTAGGTGGTGGCCGCTCGGCGAGGAAGTAGAACATCGCTTCGGACGGATAGAACCAGACGCCCTCGTCTTCGGGTAGTCGCTCAGCCCAGCTGAGCACCGCGTCTATTTGAGCTGCAGTGGCTGGATCGGTGTCGATGCTGCCCGTTCGCTTCAACTCGAGGCGTGTGCTCTCAGCAGCCGGGTGTTCTCCCTGAAGCTTCACCTTCTCCATGGGTCGGGTGGCGAACATCGCCAGGGTGGTCAGGGTAGCCACCAGCGGCACAACCAGGCGGAATCTTCCGTTCAGGAGGTTCCAGGAGCCTACAGAGAGGAGCGTGAGGATGAGCACCGTGGGCACGGCGCCGTAGAACCAGAGGTGATAGAGGTCGCTCCGACCGAGGGATGCATACGTGAGGACGAAGGTGCAGCTTCCAAGGGCCAGCAGCGGTAGCCCTGGTTTACGGGGTGTTACGCCCAGGGTACCGGCAGCGCCTGCTCCGAGCGCGAGCCAGCACAGCAGAGGTGGGATCGTGCTCCACAAGCGGGTCGCGGCATCCAGTCCTTCTCTGGGCCAGGTTCCGCGTACTCCCTTTGCGTCAACAAAAAGTCCGAGGACGTCAGGGTAGGGCAGGGCCTGGTAGCCCAGCGCGCTCAAAACTACCGCCTGGGCGCTCTGTCGCGCGAAGGCTGCGAGACCGCCGCTCATCGCTAGAGGGAGCAGAGCGACAAGGAGTATCAGGGCGAACCCTGTGAGCGTCTGTAGCCAAGGGCTGCGGCCGGTGCGTGCGAGGAGCAGGGTTACTGTCATGGCAAAGAGGGCTGCCGCTCCGACCTCCAGGGAGAGCAGTGCGGCGATAGCGGCGAGGCCACCGGCGAGATGGAAAGGACTCAGCCTGGGGGGAAGCCTTGCCGGTAGGTGCCGCCACCAGCGCAGGCCGGCGAGCAGCATCGTCACTGGCAGGAAGGCGAACACCACTCGGAGTAGCGCAGAATTCAGGTTGGGCAGCGTGGTGGGGGCGAGCAGTGCGATGGCCAGGGCCGCGGCTGCGGCGCCCCAGTGGGATACGCTGGCCCGACCCAGGGCGAGTCGGACACACAGAGCGCAGCCTGCCACGCCCAGGCCATGGAGGAGCAAGACATAAGCTCGGGCTACGCTGATCGTGTCCCCGAAGATGGCGAGCCAGGCCTCAAGGGGCTGGATCAGGAGGGGACCGTAGGGGAAGTACAGCTCGGAGTAGAGGGTGCGTCCGCTACGCAGTGCCTGAATGGCACCCAGGTACACGCCTTCCTCCGCCAGCAGGCCGAAGTTGCCCCAGGGATTGGCGCCGTGCAGTACATCAGGGCGGAATGTTGTGGCCAGTGCGGCTACGGTCACGATCACCCAGGGCAGCTTCCGGGTGAACCCCAGCTCGCTGGCTGTGCGGGGTTCGTTCGAGTCGGCCTCTTCCTGGCGGTTGCGCGCGCCAGGGCGGTTGCGGGTAGCCAGGGTCCACCCAATCCACAGGCCGCCTGGAGCCACCAGGGTTCCCAGGGCCCAGAGTCGCACCTCCTGGCTCTTGTCATATCCCTCGCGGAGAGTAAGCGAGGTCACTCCCAACTCGCGTGCCAGGGCCAAGGCATCGCTCAGACCACCGTTGGGAAGCATGCGGGAGAGGAGAATCCATGTTGCGAGGCCTAGTACGAAGCCCGCCGCCGCGAAAACGAAGGCCCGAAGTGGACGGTGTTCAGGCACGGCTCAGTCTGTCTCAGTGGCTTCGGGAGCAAGGGGCTCCTCGGGTGCCGCAGCAGCTCGCAACTCAAATGCGCCGATGAGTAAACCGGCAGCGGTCACCGGGATCATCAAGATGGCGTGGGACGCTAGCGCTACAGCCAGTGCCTGGCTCGCATCCAGCCCAGCCAGGGTCTCGAGAATTCCAGCCTGGACTCCCTCGTACATACCGAGCGCCCCGGGTACGTTGGGGACCATGTAGGCAACTGAGTTGCCAATGGCCATGATCATGGGCACCTCGCCCCCGCAGCTGATGGCGAATACGTGCAGCATCCACAGATAGAACACGATGGTCGCACCCCATTCGCCGACAGTCCCGATGAGCACGAAGAGCAGCGCTCGACCGCTGGGCAGGCTCCTCAGACCCTGATTGAGCGACGCGAGGCCGCGGCCCAGCCAGGGGCCGGCTCTCAGAGGAGACGCGTGGAGCCATTCTCGGATGGGCTTCTCGGCTTTGAGCAGGAGGAGTGCCGATAGCACCGCGAGCCCGAGGGCGGCGCCCAGAATCCAGGCAGAGGTGACCATCCATTCGGGCAGGTCAAGGAGCAGAGAGGCTCCCAGTAGCACCGATCCGGCGATGATCAATTCGATGATCCGATCGATGGCTACCGTACCCAGAACGGTGCCTGGAGCGAGGCCCTCGCGTCGTGCGAGCACAGCGGAGCGAACGAGTTCATCCAGACGCAACGGGAGGAGGTGGGTGGTGGCCGCCCCGACCACTACGGCACTGAGTGTGCTGCGGTAGCGCACAGCCTGCACGCGACTGAGAATGGCCTGCCACTTGAGCGCCTTGCTGAGCTGTACAGTCACCTCGCAGAGTAGGGCGGGCAGGGCCGCTGAGAGGGTGAGCGCACCGAAGCTCTTGACCAACTTGGCCGGCTCGGCTCGATAGAGGCAGGCAGCGAGTAGGACAATAGCGAGGCCGACACCCAGCAGGCCTTGAACGAGGTGCCTTCGGCCCAGCTTCGGGAGGACTGCATCGGACATGGTTGAGTTGCCGCAAGTGGCTGGTGCGGGGTCTCCTTAGGGCACACTCTAGCGGGGATCCGAGGGCAGCGATGCGTGGCGGGTACCTTGTGGTCCGTCTATGATGCCGCAAGAAGGGACGCCATGAGCAAGCCAGACGTACTCCTGATTGAGCCGGGATACATCCCCGACAGCCTGATCGAGCGCATCGCAACGTCGACGATGCCGCCGCTGGGACTGTTGCAGGTGGCCGCCATGCTTGAGCTGGATGGCTATCCGGTGCATGCGCTCGACTTCTCGGTGATGCCCATGGACGGACGGTTGCAGCGGGCAGTCCAAAGGTTCGATCCGGCCTTTATCGGTTTCTCCTGCACCGCGCCCTGTCTTCCCAATGTGCAGCAGATGGTCCGTGAGATTCGCGACATGGGCTGCGAGGCAGTGCTCATTTGTGGCGGCTACGACGCTACGGCACGACCCGAGGTCTATCTGCGCCGCGGCCTCGCTGATGTGGTCGTACTGGGCGAGGGTGAATTCTCGACGGGTGAGCTGATGGCGGCCTGGCCGAAGATAGACGGAATCCCCGGCATCGCCTTTCTCCGGGATGGAGAGGTGGTCTGCAATCCTCAGCGTGCCCGCAACAAAAGCCTCGATGAGCTTCCCTATCCGGCGCGGCATCTTTTAGCCATGGATCTGTACCGGCTGGCACCCGGCTACAGACAGAGTCCAAAGTCCGCATCGGTGTTCTTCCATCGCGGCTGCCCGCACCAGTGCACATTTTGTGACCGCACGATCTTTGGTCAGAAGCTGAGCTTCCGTTCGGCGGACTCGATCATTGACGAACTCAAGCACCTCAGTCGTACGTACGGCACCACCGAGTTCCGCTTCCACGACGACCGCTTCCTGGTGCACCCACGCAAAGCCGAAGAGTTGCTCGACAAGATGATCGAGCAGGATCTTGGCTTCACCTGGCTGTGTGCGGAGCGGGTCGATCATCTCGAGCCACGCTTGCTCGCCAAGATGAAGAAGGCCGGCTGCTATCGCATTGAGTCAGGTGTCGAGGCGGGCTCTCAGCGGGTGCTCGATCTCATCCGCAAGGGGATTAAGAAGGAGCAGGCGATCGAGGCGTTTCATAAGGCGCAGGATGCCGGGATCAGCTTGC
>CAZEIY010000042.1:0-15841 GCA_964512375.1 uncultured Rickettsiales bacterium
TCCTTCGGTACCAAATCGCCGACGCAGCTCTGCTGGAGGCTCTGAGATGGCCGAGGAACGTGCCAGGCGATCACCAACCGGCAGCGGCGTCCTCGCCACCCTTCTCATTACGCTCATTTTCTGTGCCCCGCTGGCAGCGAACCTGTCCGGACTACGCCAGGGCGACCCCTTCCGAGATGAGGATTGGCTTCACGACATTTCCTTCTCATTTTACTTGAAGGAAGGCATCCTAACTCACCAGGAATTCCCGCTTAGAACGCACCTTGTCGGCGGAGGATATCCGGTGCTCGGCCATCCCTCTGATGGCACTATGTCCCCCTTCTCACTGCCCTTCCTTGTGCTCTCCCCCGAGCTCGCTGTTCGGTTGAACCTGATTCTGCTGTTGTGGTTTGGCACCCTTGGAATCTACGGTCTGGCACGCCGCCATCTGTCCATGGCGCAGCTGCCTTCGCTCGGTGCGGCCGCTGCCTTCGCGTTCTCGGGTTGGTTCCCCTCGTTCATGCTGGCGGGCTTCTACGTCCAGGTGTTCTACCTGCTGACCCCACTGGTCTTGTACCTGTTGCTCGCTCCCGGGCATCCCCTGCGCCACGGCCTACTCGCCGGGATGCTGCTCTGCCCTATCCTCTTCCAGGCTGGTACAGGCCTCGCCGCAATCGGCCATTTCCTCGTGGTAGCCAGCTTCCTGCTCAGCAGTCTGGGCAAGGAAGAGGCGGGTGCGGCGAACATGAAGATGGCTCCTGTCGCGCTGGGATCAGTGGTGTTCCTCTCCGCGATCATCGCCCATCACCAGCAGTGGGGTCACTGGATCACTGCGGGCGCAAGCGTGCTGTTTCTGGGGGCTTCCCTTGTCTGGCACCCCACCCGCGCACTCCTCCTCGCCTGGCGGCCTGCTCTTCTTCGGCTTCTACTCGCCCTGGCGGTGATGACGACCGTCGGCGCGGGCAAGTGGGTCTCCGTACAGGACCTGCTCTCTCGCTCCGACTATCTGGCCGAGTACCTTCCTACGCAGCAAGCTCAAGAAGCGGGAGAACACGGCTTTCACTACCAGTTCGGCACACCTATGGAGGCTCAGGACTGCTTCTACGACGGCATCCCCTCGCTTCTGCACAATGCTCACTTCTCCCTCGAGCGAGAGACCGCATATCGCGACGAGGCACCCATCCATCCCGAGTACGCGCCCCTCGGCCTGACCCTCCCCATCGTCGCGCTGGCGCTGCTGGCCGCGGCGCTTCGGCAGCGGGCAGTAGCCCTCTTGATGATGTTTCTCCTGTATCTGGGGATCTGTATGGGTCCGAACCTGCCGCTTGACCCCTACCGGAACCTTGTCTGGGGTCTGCCCGGTTTCTACTCCCTGAACCAGCCGTACAAGTACTTCAACTTCTTTCTGATCGTTCCTGTCACTCTGCTCTTCGGCATGGCCATCGAGATCGGAATGGAGCGCTTTTCACGCAAGCGCATCGTCCTCACTGTGGCAGCCCTTGCGCTCCTCTGGCCGCTTCTTCAAAACGCACCACTACTCGCAACTCTCGTACAGGAGCCGGCCGCCATCGGCGAACGCAGCGACGAGTTCTACCAGGTCAGCCGGCCACGCCAGCTCGACCCAGACAGCCCAGACCGGTTCGGTGACTTGACTGAGCTTGATCGCAGCGATCGGGAACACAATCGAAACGACGACACACGCGAGTTCTTCAATGTCCCTCGAGGTATAGGAGTCGTTGACTGGTACGCCGACATCTATCTGGATGAGTACGCCTGGTCGCGGTACTTCGTTCGACGCGATGGCAGCCGCATCGATAATCCCGCCTTTCGAGGCGAAGCGTGGTGTCAGGGAGCTGCCTGCTCGATCTCCGACGTGGAGATCACGATGAACACCGTCTCCGTCAGGCTAGAGAATGACACACCTGACAGGCTGGTCATTAACCAGAACTACGACGTGGACTTCCTATCGAGACAGGGGCCCGTTCTGGAGCAGGACGGGCTGCTTGCCATGGACCTCAACGAGGTGGGTACACACGACATCCTCATCGAGTTCCGCCCCCCGCACATCCTGCGAGCACTGCGAGTCTCTGCAGGCTCCCTGCTGCTCGTCCTCTTCCTCCTGGCTCTCAGCTTCCGATCCAGGAATGATGAATCGAAAATACCCCACTAGGGCGAGGACGATGTGGTCAGGCAGGGATGCTGACGCTTCGTCTCTGCTGCACTTGGCGACGCCATAGGAAAGGGCTGTTCGCTGCGCAGACGGGCAAAGACCTGCTCCGCGCGCCCCGGAGCAAGGTAGATGCGGCCCTTTCGCGTAGCGCCACCGCCGACGGCCAGGTCTCCAAAGCGGGGTCTCGTATGGATACAGACACCGCCTCCGGATCCATTCGCGCCAAGAATCTCAGTCTGCTCGAAGGCGTGCCCGAGAGACCAACGGTCGTCAACGGACTCGAGCACGGTCATCGGCAGATCAAAGGCGGTACCCTCGCTGAAGTTAGGTGTGCCAGAACCGTGGCTTTCACTTCCCAGGGACGTGGCAACTCCATCGCGAACCAGGTAGTTGCGATCCAATCCCGAATCAGGGAAGAGGTGAAGGTCTCCAGGATCAAGACAGAACATTGCCTCGACTCTCTCCAGGGGTTTCGCCCCAAGGTTCTGGATACGCGCACTGACATCAATCACATCGCCCACGACCTCGACCTCGACCTGCACGGAGATGAACTCATTACGGGCCCTCAAGGTGGCCTCGCTGCCATCGCTTGCGCGACTCCACTCCGCTCGAAGGTTCTCCCCAAGGCCCGCTATCGCGCTACCAGAGATCACATCCTCTGGCGCACGAAGGGTCAGCTTGCGGCGGCCCCCATGCCAGGCGGGCACATCAAAGCTGACCTGCCGACTCTCTCGGTCTTCAGCACCAGGATCGAAGGCAGGTTCTTCGATGGTGATCGGCTTCTCATGTTCGGCAAGCTGCACCAGACGAGGCCGCACGGACAGCACACTCCAGGTCCCGAGGGCTGGTAGCTGCACCTCAATCTCGCTGCTCTCAGCAAGCCAGCGATAGTCCAGGGCGACGCCTTTCGGCTCGCTCGCAGAGTACAGACGCACCTCGTAGTTGAGGTCTGCAGGCCGAGGCCACGCGGGCACACGCACCCACGAAGGCTCAATCGCAGGGAGGCTCCCTTTGCTGTGGGCAGCACCACCCAGGTTGACGAAGTGATGAACGAGCGTGCTGGTCCGCGGATCGATCACACGCTCGATAAGCACGCTCTCAGGCAGTCCGGTCTTCACTCTGGCGCTCAGAGAGGTCGACATCACCGAGAGCGCCCCCTCGAACTGGGCTTCCAGTGTCTTGCGTCGCGCGGCGCTGGGGTCTGCAAGGTACTGCGCGCCGGGTTGGTCGAGTCCGTAGACCCTGCGTCCCTCGCCCGATGTGAAGGACTCACGGCTCACTCCCCTGCCCTTGAGGTCCTGACTCCCTGAGGGCCCGCTGAGGACCACCGCTCCTACCTGGCTCATGTCCATCAGGGCCTGGTGTTCGACCTCAGATATGCGCTCACTGCGAGGCAGCAGCACAGCGTCGTAGAGCCCGAGACGCTCGGACTCAAACGCATTGTCGACGGAGACGCCGTCCCCGGCGAAGACCACCTTGTAGGGAATGTGAAGCTCATCGAGGAGCCGAGCCAGACCAAAGAAGTCCAGGGCCGTAAGGCCATCGCCGTAGGGGTCTTCCTTTCCACCGGCCTTCGAACTACCCATCGACGCGAGCGAATAGAAGAGACCCACCCTGCCTGCTCTCAGGAAGAAGAACTCGGGGTGTTCCTGAGCCAGCGCGAGAGCGGCGCGAACCGATTTCGGGACCTTCTCTGGCGAGTCCACCAGAACAGAACCACCACTCACAAGGTACAGGGCCACCTGCTGGAGCAAGCGGTCTTCAGTCAGCCCTGCCACGGTACGGACCTGGAGTAGGGGGCGCTTGCCTCGAGCGCGAAGGGTGCGGTTGATCGCGAGCAGTCGCCAGGGATCGAGCCTCTCACCCTTTCGTGGCACAACACTAACCAGATCGAGCATGCCGGCCACAGGCCAGAGGTTGTCCCGACCAATGGATGCTGGCAGCGCTGCCGCCAGGTGCAACTCCTCCCCGTAACGACGAGCTGCTTCACGGCCCAGGCGCAGGATACTCCAGTCCGGATTGGGCGGGCGGAAGACCGTACGCAACAACTTTCGCCGCAGCAGAATTGGTGACCAGGACCTGGAGCCGTCGTCGGGTGGCTCGAGAAGCAACAACGAGCTGCCGGCGGTGGCATAGCGCTCGAGGCTCGAGTCGTCCTCTCGTCTCGCCAGATCTTCCTGAGTTGGTGCACCGGGGCATCCGGGGCAGTCCGAACTCCAGTACTCATCCGAACTGCGACCCTTGGGAGTCGTGCGGTTGATCTCCAAATCACTGGCTGGGAGGCGAACAGCCACTGCTGCACCCTTCGAATGGGCGTCCCTCGCTCCTTCACAGAAGCCCGGGATTTCGCTCCAGCTCTTCAGGGATGAAACTCCCGCGGTGACCAGGGTCGTCGCCGCAGGTTCCAGGGCGCCAACCTCGGGCGCAATCACCGCCGCTGTGCCTGGAAAGTCCCGCGGCGACCCCCCGAGAGTCGCCACCCAGGCCCACCCATTACCACCGTGCACGTTCTCCGTGAACGACGCGCTGAACTCACCCCAGGCCGGCCGGTTGCCATCGGCAGGGTTCCTCTCCATCACCGGTCGGGAACCGCTGTGGGGCTTGGGTTCGCCCTGCGTTTCTCCGGCACCAGCGGCACTATCAGCATCACCTCCCAGCTGCTGATTTGCCCCCCTGGGTGCTTCGTCCTCAGCGGCACCGGAACAAGAAACCATGGCTAGCCCTGCGAACAGGACCGCATGTGCGCAGAGAATCCTCATGAACATGAAGAACTCACGAAGCCTTGCGCCGGACCAGCGCCAGCGCACCGAAGGCGGCCAGGAGAGAGGCCAGACCGAGGAGCGCGCTCAAACCTCGTACCATCACCGAGAGCCAGGGCGCCGAGAAAGAGTACGTTCGAAGGGCAAGGCTGCTGTCCAACGGGTCGGCGGGCAGGGGCATTTGGGGCCAGAGCGCCACAGGCTCCTGGTACGGCCGCAGCAGGCCGAAGCTGTTCTTGAGCAGCCATTGCGGCGGTGAGGGTGGATGCACAATGAGGCTGAAGTCCCGCTCAGTGCCGGTAGCACGGCCCAGATCGACGCGGGTCGCAAAAGGCCGGGAGACGTCCACACTATCCTCAGACTCGAACCAGGTGGCTATCACCGACGTGCCTCTGAGCCCTCCCAGCACGACGGGCTCGAACTCTGCCGTCCATGGAGCTTGCGTCCCCGGTGCTTGGGGTGGATCACTCCGCTCGAGCATGATGAGACGGACACCAGACTGCAGGAAGGAGTTCGTGCCCTCGTCGTGAGGTGGCAGGAAGCGATCCTCAGACAGACGCACCCGATATCCGTTCTCAAGCAGCTTGTGGCCCTCGTTCCAACACAATCCGACCCGGTCCGCCTCCCAACCGCCAGGAAAAGTAACCATCCAGACCCGATCGGGGGTCTTCAACGTATCGGGCAGACAAAGACGACGCTCCGAGACCAACGGAATTCGCGCGTCCAGGCGATGCGAGATGCCCAGACAGGACATCACCAGATCTCCGGGCTGCCAGAGTTCCTCGACACGCTCCACAGCCCAGGCCCGGGTGTTACTCACCGAAGTTACATGACGCAACATTGCCGTCCCCTGGACGAACAGCAACGCAACGACCAGCGCAACTCCCAGGCGTCGACCCCAGGAGCGCAGCATGTGCACCCAGGTGATGACCAGGGCAGGCATCAGCGCAATATATGTCCTCGGGAAATTCGGAAAGTCCCGCACGGTGGGACCGTCTTCACCAGCGGCATCCCAGACCACCTGACCAAAGAAATAGTCGACAACGAGGATCTGAGCGACGGCAATGCTGACCAACCAACCCGCGATACACACCATCGGGTCCTTACTACGGAAGCTCACAAAGAGGGCGCCGAGCACGAGCAGCAACGGGCCCAGATTGACCCATAGATCGAAATGATGACGGACGGCCGAGCCGTAGCCGTGCACGTACGACAGGCTGAAATCCGCGAGCCCCGACGAGAGCGTCTCCCACGCATTCATCGGCACCTCTGCAGCGTTGGCATGCCGATAGACCAGCTGGGAAAATGGCACCTCGCCTAACCGTCGGGCAAATACCAGGGCTGGAAAGGCCGCGAGCCCGGCCGGAAGCCCAAATCCCCAGAGAAGATGACGACGAGCCACTCTTGGATCGGGGGCCATGGCCGCCAGGAATGGCCCGAGAAACAATGCGCTGATGGTCAGAAAGACAAAGAAGTAGTCGTTGCTCGTACCCAGGACCAGCGCAAGCGGCAGGGTCCAACGAGCTGATCGACGTCCTTCGGCAAGATCCGACAGACCAACGAGAAGCAACACACCGGTCAGCGGGCCCAGGGAGTAGTTGGTCGAGTCGTGGGCGTGAAAGCTCAGGATCGGGTTCACGGCGACCAGCAGCCCCACCCCAAGTGCCATGACGGGCTGACGGCGACGCCAGAGCGCCCACCAGGCGAGCAAAGCGGCCACCAGACAGCCCAGAGCCGAGTGCAATCGCCACACGAGGACATGCTCGTCACCAAAGAGGCTATGTAGGGCATGCCGAAACACCCATGCTAGAGGCATGTGAGCACTGAACTGGTCGGGGTTGTTGGTCTCGATACTTCGATCGAGCATCTGCGATATCGACTGGCCCAGGTGTCCCCACTCATCACCGGTCATGTCCCGCTGTTCGAGACCAGGGAAAGCCGAGAGGCAAGCGACCAACAGCACAACCAGTGGTGCAAGGCGCATCCAGGATGGAGCGACCCGACCGCGCCCGCCGACGCCATCTTGCGATGGGCTCCGTACATCAGGCTCGGCGTCGACATCCTCCATGCGAACATCCTTAGCAGTACACGGCCTGCACTGCCCGCGACGAGTTCATCTTTTTTTAGCCGGGAAGGACCTTCTCTGCCTGCTTCCGCAAGGACGAAGCAGCAGGTATCCTTCCACCAACCTGCCCCGGACACATCTGACACAATGGGGCCAGCAGCGTAGACCGGAGTTTTTTTGATGAGCCGCTTCTTTATTGCCCTCTTCCTCAGTTTCACGCTCGCCTCTTGCAGTTCCTCAAGCAAAGACGTCGATGGAAGCGATCCCACCGACCAGCCTGGCGACTCAGGCGAGTCCCCATCACAAGGGACCGATGATGACGACTCCGCGGGCAAGGCCGATGACGACGACTCCGCGGGCAAAGCCGATGACGACGACTCGGCAGCCTCTGATGGGGCCGCTGCTACCGCGACGCCTGACTCTGGCGGCGACGATGATGACTCATCGAGCCAGCAAGGCCCCGATGCAGTTGCTGGCAGCGCAGGCGACGCCAGCCCCCCTCCCCCTCCTCCTCCAGCGGACTTCATTCCACCGCCCCCCGGTGAGAAGGGAGTCCTCGAGCGTGCCGCCATACTCATGATGGGCACCCGCTTCCGTTGGGTGCAGGGCAGCAAGGATGTCGCGTACGGACTCTACGGCGCACCGGTGATGCTCAACCTGTGGTCGTGCTCCGATAAGAAGATCGACGACAACCTTGAGTGGATGACACTCATGGAGAAGACGTACTCCGACCAGATGTTATCCATCCTGGTGCCTGCCAACGTCGCAGAGCGAAGCCTTACCGGGCAGGACAACGTCTGTGGACGCAGTATCCGTTTCGGAAGATCCGTGGGCATCGATGTCGGCAAGGGTGTGATGAAGGAACTCTCGGTCGATAAGCTACCAACAAGTCTCGTCTTCAACTCCCAGGGAGCTGAGGTCGCCCGACACGAAGGCTCAATGAGTCCAGGCTCTTCGGCAGCCAGGAAGCTCGAGGGGGCCCTCAAGCGCGAGATGAAGCCAATGAACGAGGGGCGCTTGCTGGCCCCATGACCCCACGCCGCGGCGGATCTATACTCTTCGATCTCGGCGCAGTTCTAAGCCTCTGCATCGTTGCTGCATGGTGGCGGCTGATCTGCGTGCCCTGGGGTGACGTCTTCGGCGACGCCTACATGGCCCTAGAGTGTGCGTTTCATGTCGCAAACGGCGCATTCTGGAGCGCTCCAAGTCAGCCCATCTACGGCCACGGATTGTGCCTCGCCTACGCTCCCCTGTTTGCGGGTGCAGATAGCCTCATGGACATCGCCAGTCGGCGCTCCATCATCGGCTCCCTGGTCGTCCCCGGCTACTATCTGGTTGCTGTAACCGCTGCTACACGCCTCTTCGGTGCTGGCCCGATACCCGCCAGGACCGCAGCCACCATCGCAGCACTGCTCGCCCTTCGCAGTGACCTCCTCGCATTGATGGGTACCAGCGGCACTCTGGGCTACTTCGCTCCGGTGCTTACCCTGGCCATCGGCTTTGGTTGGCTACGCGCCAGCACCGGCAAAGCACCCATCGCGGCCATCTTGTCCTTTGCCCTGGTCCCCCTGGCGATGATGAACCACCCCTTTACCCTGTGGCTGGTACCCGCCGCCCTCCTGCTCCTCCCCGCTGTGATTCGTCACTGTGGAGCCATCGTCGGGATCACCAGTCTCCTGGCCATGGGCGTGTGTTCCTTACCCCGCATCTCCCAGCTCGCCAGGCTCATCGAGGGCAACGGCCTGATCGAAGGTCTTCGCCAGATCGCTGATCCGGGCTCAACCCCATCTGACCTCTGGGACCAGCTCTGGCCCATGATCTTCGACTCAGGAAACCTACCCCTCGTCGCCGGCCTCTTCCTCTTGATCCTGCTCCCCCTCTTTCTTCGCTCCCTGCTGCCAGAGCAGTTGCGCCGTGAGCTGCTGCTCTGGGCTATCTGTGCGGGCGCGAGTCTCGTCATCACGGTCGTCACAGGGGTGTCTCTTGGCTACCTTCGTTACTACCACCTGATGTTCCTTCATCCCTTCGCGGTGGCTGGGCTGGCCGGGGGAATCGCGCTGCTATTGGAGTGTCTGTGGAAGCGAGGCGGACCTGGTGGCGCCAAAGCCCACCTGACCTCTCTCGCATGGAGCGTGGCCCTGATCTCAGCGTGCCTGATGCCCGCCTACGCCACTGCGACCCAACCCCTTTACCCGGCCTGCACTGGAGGAGCGCCACTGACGAAAGAGGCAGGCGGCTGCAACGATGTCACCGAAGCAATCATGGCTGACCACAGCTCTGGACTTCTCACCGTCGACAACCTCACAGGCCCCTCTGGCGGCGCCGACTCTGCAGTCCCAGTCGTACTGGACCTGCTGGTGCGCGGAGTACCAGAAGACCGCCTCTACGCACCGGGAAGAGACCAGGAGATGACATGGTACTGGGTCATCGATCGTTTCGAGATCACAGATTCAGCAGGCGGTCAGGTCGACTTTGACGCTCTCGCAGCGCAGATCCCCGATGTAGAGGTGCTATTGGACCTGCAGCGAAGCGGCGAGCTGGTGCTGGTCGTCCGAAGCGAGTCTGCTCGCCTGGCCGTGGGTGCAGCGCTCTGCGCTGAACTCGCTCCCGACCTGCAGCTATGGGGGCGAACCTACAAGACCTGGATCGGGCAACTGGTCCGACCTGGCAGCGAGGACATCCAGTACCCTGAACCCTATGCTCCTTGCCTGGCACAGCGAATCATCGAGTAGATGAGCACCCAACACACCACAAGGCAGACCCGACCAGATCGGACTCTGCTCGTTTTCGACGCTGCTGTGTTGCTCATCCTCACCGGTGCAACTGCCTGGCTGCGACACTCCTGTACGCCGTGGAGTGATGTCTCTGGCGACGCTTACATGGCCCTCGAGTGCGCCTGGAAGATGTGGAATGGCGACCTCGGCGCGGTACCCAGCCAGCCCATCTACGGCTATGGCTTGTGCGCCTCGATGGCTGGTCTCTATGCAGGCACAGAGGAACTCTGGGAAGTCGCCGTTCGCCGCGCGCTGGTTGGCACATTCGTAGTACCCGCCTGGTACCTCATCGCCGTCCTGACTGTTCCGAGACTCTTCGGTACAAGTACCGGCGCCACTCGATGTGCAGCGCTCCTGGTGGCGCTCTTCGCCCTCAACAACAACCTGCTCGGTGTCATGGCTACCAGCGGCACCCTGGGCTACTTTGCGCCGCCTCTCCTCGGAGTCATCTTCATGTGCTGGGCAATCGCCCTGGGTCGACACGCTCCCGTGTTGTCCGCCCTTGGGCTCGCCCTGGTGCCGATTGCGATGATGAACCACCCGTTCACTCTGTGGCTGGTACCCACCGCGTTGATCTTTGCGCCAGCCCTGGCGCGTAGTTCGGGCCGACTTGCCTGCGGGCTGGGCCTTGGAATCGCCACCCTCATCGCGGTGCCCAGGGTCATTCAACTCGTCCTCCTGGTTCGCCAGGAGGAGAGCTGGTTGACGGGTCTCAAGCTGATCGCCGATCCCGGAGGACGACTCGACGAACCGTATGCGAGCAAACTCTGGGAGGACCTTCAACACCCCGAGAACATCCTCATCCCCCTCGCGTTGATACTGGCCACAGCCACTCCGTTCTTGCTGCGCAAGGGGCGTGGAGCCGAGAAGGAGAGGCGGCTCTGGGCAATTGCGGCGGCGAGTTCCAGCTTGTTGGTCGTCGCCGTCGGGGTGTCGATCCACTACTTGAGGAGCTATCACGTCATGCTGCTCTACCCCTTTGTGGTTGTGAGTCTCGGTGGCTGGCTGGCCCTTGGTGCAGACCACCTCGGACCGAAGCTGGCTCGACTCATCCCGATGCCAACGGTACGCGCGCGTCTGGTCAGATGGCAGGTGACTCTCTTCACCCTGCTCGGCTGCTGGCTTCTCTTCGGCGGAGTCGTCTTCGCGTATATGGACACGAGTTCCCTCCGACCAGACGAAGATCACTGCACCGGTGGATTCAAGAACACATCCACTGCCGCAGCAGCCCGAATCGTGACGACCAGGGTGCACGAGGACCTACCCGAGCACGCCATTGTGGTCGAAAACCTGCGTCCTTCGGACGGAGGGGTCGACTCAGCAGTATCTATCGCTCTGGACCTCCTGGTCCGTGGCGTCAGAGAGGGCCAGCTACGGTGTTGTGAGCCCGGTGTCGAACCCACCTGGTACTGGATCGTGGACTGGCGAGACCTCCCCGTCGACTTTCGGGCTCTCGCGCGAGACCTTGAGGGTGTCGAGCTGCTGCTGGACCTCGAAGTGGCCGAAGAGCTTGTCCTGGCGGTGCGGTCAGAGGAGGCTCGCATTGCCCTTGGGGAAGCCCTTTGTGGCGCCATTGGCCCCCAGGAATGGGTATCAGGACGGACGTATCGAACCTACCTCGGCAATCTCCTCGTACCGGGCTGCGACGAACCACCACCACCAGAGCCCTACCCCTCGTGCATCTCCGACAGAGTGATCTTCTAATGCGAGCTATCGCAGCAACTGTGCTGGTCCTCACTGCACTGGCAGTCCCTGCTTCCGGGCAAGCCTGTCCCGATTCGCTGACGCGAGACCTTCGTGAGGGAATCATCCTGCCAGGGCGAATCGAAGAGATCGCCGCTGGGATGAAAGCTCAGGGAGTAGAGAAGTGTGCCAGGCCCCTCGTTCAGATGGCCCGTGAGGAGCTGACCTCACGGACGCCGTCTGGGGTCGGAGCTGTCGCTACGCACTGGGGAGATCCCGCACTCCTGCCGCTCCTCTACGCAGCCTACGCACGGGGAATGCTACGACCCCACGAGCGCTCAGACGACCTTGCCCTGGCAATGGCTGATGCTATCGGGGTCATCACGGAGCTAGCTACTCCAGGGCGGGACCTGCTCGCGCCATTACGTGAAGGCCCTGTCGCTCTGGACTGGCTCGAGCAGAGCGCGCATCGGTTCGCCGTCGAGTGGCAGCCGGCGATCGAGTCAGGACAGCTGCAATTGGCACCCTTTGACTCGGACGCGCGTGCGATTGCACATGACAGCTTTCTGAGTTGCATCGATGCCCCCGAGGACGTGCCCCCAGACACCTTCGACCCCCTGGGACTTGCCGTCGGACCCGGCGCAACACTGTCAATTGGCACCCGTTGCAGCACACTAGCGGTCCTCAAGGCCTTTCGGTCCGTGTCGAGCAGAGAGGAGGTAGAACGCATCGACAACCTCCTCCGCCAGTACGCGCCGATGGGAGATTTTCTAGGTCTGGCAGCAACACTCGAACGCAACTGGAATCAGGGGCGAAGCACGTGGAAGGATGGGCTCCCTCCCCAGCGGCTGAGATGGCAGACGCCCGATGCGGACGTCGCGAAACCGCTATCGACCAGTCCCCGCTTCCTCGCGCTCTGCTTCTTCCTTGCCCTGAGCGCGCTGCTGGCACTCCTACCACCGCCAGCTCACATGGGCCGCCGCAAGGCTTGGGCGATGCGTACCATGGCCTTACTCTTCGGGTGCGGCCTGCTTCCCATCGCCGACCGCCTGCTTGGCGGTGCTGGCGTTCCACCCGGCGACGAGCAGCGACCTACTGCACGACTATCCCTTTCAGTGGACCCACCTCCCGGTCGACCTGGGATTCTCCTCGATCAGGGCGGGCGGGCTATCTCGATTCCGAAGCCCATTGGGACGCTACGTCTTGGGATTGCCGGAGCTTCTAGCGTCGCCGGAGTCAATCTCGCCCACCGCGACACCTTCTCATCCAATCTGGAGGAGTTACTGCGCGAAGAACTCCCCTGCGTGGAGGTCCTGAATTTTGGCCAGCCCGGCCTCTCGCTGCGTGATGTCCGCGGCACGGCCATCGCCGCAGCCGACGCCTTTGAGTTGGATGGCGTCCTGCTCTACTCGGGCCACAACGAAGTCGGTGCCGCCCGAGAGCACGGCCCCCATCGGAGCCTGAGGGGACGCGCCGTTGCCCTCGAAGCGGTCCTGGTACGAACCCACCTGATGGGGCTACTGCGCCGCTTCCTGCCCCAGCGAGATCCAAACGCCCCTGAAGAGGGCGGCGCTACCAGCGAGTCCGACGAGGACATGGACCGCTTCATGCCAGCCTTCGAAGCAGCAGTGAACGCACAATACCGACGCGAACTGGTTGACCTGGTTCGGGCGATGAAGCGGCGCAAGCTGCCCCTGGTCCTGGTGATGCCTTCATTCAACCACCACGGGCTACGCCTCAGCACGGTCCCCGACATGGCGGGTGTGCCCATCGAGGCAGACGGAACCACCGCCGCCATCAAGATCAGCTCTCTCCTGGATGCAGGAAAGTACGACCAGGCCCTGCAGCAGGCGCGCGTCCTAACCGACCTGGTGCCCTACCATGGGGCGCCGTATCTACTCACTTCCTTTGCAGAAGAAGGACTGGGCGACATCTCCGCCGCCGAAGCCAGTATCTGGGAGGCCGCCCGCCGCAACCAGGTTGGGTCAGCGCTCACTCCGGGCCTCGCTGCAGTCCTTCTGGATATCGCCGGCAAACATCAACTACCTCTTGCTGATGTGCACGCTGCGTTGCATGAGGCAAGCCCAGGTCATCTCCCTGGCTTCGACCTGTTCGTCGACTTCGTGCACCTCAGTCCGGCTGGCAGCAGGGTGGTCGCAAGAGAGATGGCTGCTACGCTTAAGGAGAGTGGACTGATCAGCAAGTGGGCAAGCCGGTGCCGTCAGGTCAATGACTGAGAAGTGTCCCACTCACGAAAACTCACGCGGCCCGACAAGCAACCTGCGTATTGCCACAAAACGCAAGCATGCCTGATCTGATCTAGCCGGCTGCGTCGTCTCCAGGCACAAACAAGAAAGCGGCGAGTAACGACGCGACAAACATGCCAACACCCATGGCCCGCAGAGGCATGGCGAGAGACAAGGACAGGGGCATCGATACAATGACCAGAAGCTGAATCACATCGTAGATTGCAGCTGAGTCGCCTCTGGCATGAAGCCACATCGCACTGCCGAGAGCCCCCAGCACCCAACAACCACCGAGCACACCAAAGACACCAAGAAAGCCGGCCACAAAAGCACACGATGCGAGGGCAAACAATGAGCAGGCAGCAGGCACCGCCAGGCTTCCTCCTCTCAACCCGGAATCAAAGCCGCTCGAACGCATCTGCACCAGTACTGTCGTCAGTACGAGAGCAGCAAGAGCCAGGCCCATCAACAAGCCCAGCGCCTGTCGTCTGACTGCGAGCGCTATGGCCACAGATTCGCCCGCCAGGGCGGGAGTGCCCACTCCGGCTGGCAGCATGGTGGCGAGCAATCCCAGCTCAGCACCGCCACGACGGCTCGTTCGAACAGCGCCTGCAGCGAGACTGAGATCTTCCGAAACGAACATCCGAGTTCGCTCTGGTTGGTTGAAGAGAAGGAGGTATTGCTCCACCAATGACGCGCTATCGGGCAACTTGCCCTCGCTGCTCCCTGCAACTACGGCGTGAATGCGGGCAACAAAGTCGCTCCACGACACGACCGAGCGGAGCGCAGGGTGTCGGGTGATTCGCTCCTGCGTAGAGTCCAGCAAACGAAGCGCTTCAGGCGTAGCGACCGCTCCACGCTCTCCCCCATCCAAGACGAGAAATGCACCCGAGGCGCTGCCAAGGTGTTCGTCAAGGAGTGCAGACGTCGCCCCGACCTCATCCTGAGCAGCTACCATCGCCCCGGGATCCATCCCCAGTGGCCTGGCAAGCAGCATGGCAGACGAACCAACCAGAACCACCAGCCACGCGAAAGGAACGGACCGACCAGACAGCGAAACGAAGAGCGCTGAAGGGCCCTCATCATCAATCTTCCTGGTCAGGTTCAGGGCGCACCAGACTTCAGAAAGCAGAAGACAGACTGCCAGGCCACAGGCTGCGCTGAGGCGCAGATCGGTGAGGCCGGGCCCTCCAGGGGTAGCAAGAAGCACCGGCGCCGCAAGAGTTGCTCCGCACACCAGACGAGCCCATCGGCTATCAGGCCGAAGAATTAACACGACTGCAAGCCACAGCGAGCTACCGAGAGCGGCCATACCAGTCAGGGGATGAAGTGCGAGCCCCAACCAACCCGCTGCGCCCAACGTGGCGAGCGCTCCAACCAGGCAGAGGACAGCAGCTATTGCGGCCGCAACCAAACCTCTCAACCGCGCAACGAACCACACGAGGGTCAGGATGAGAACCACAAGGAAGACCTGGACACTCTGGCGAAATGCGCGACCAAAGGCATCCTCCACCAGACGTGGAGAGAACAATCGCACGTCCCGGACACCGCTATCCTGATCCCTCAACGAATCCTGCAAGGTGCTCAGGACAACCGCCTCAGGATCAGCGGCGAGCCGGCCAGAGTAGTCCTGCCATCGCCGGACATCCCCTGCCCCTGCACCACCACGATCTGCCAGGGCGAGGAGCCGAAGGGCCACCTCGTCCGGAGCGGTGCGGTCAGACTCGCCAAGAACCACAGCCATCCGTGCCGCGTTCATCTCTACACTGACAGCCCGCCCTGCGGGAGAGTTGCGGAACTCGACGTCGCTCAGCGCATGCTGAGCCAGAGTGTCCAGCGACCTCGCTTCATCTATGTCACGCAGCCAGCCGACGACCACAGCGACTCGACCATCGGGGCTGACAAGCTGTCCCGATATGAGCGGATCCGCCAGCACCCGCTCCCTCGCTTCCTCCCAGGCCGCCGGCTCCGTCGGGGGAGGCTGTAGGGGGGTCGATGCTTCAAGGGCACCCTCCACAGACTCCAGCAAAGGGACGACGTGGACCGCCTGTACCCGCTCCAGACCGGCGCTAGCGGTCATCAGGTCGTAGACCGCGCTGATCCTCGCAACACCTTCCTCAGACAACAGGCCCACGTCATCCTGAAGCAACGCCAGCACAACCCGG
>CAZEIY010000042.1:15851-17895 GCA_964512375.1 uncultured Rickettsiales bacterium
GCACGCAGCCTCTCGTTCAGAGCCAGCAACGGCGAATCTGCTTCGAGTCGGAACGCCGCTGGTCCATCCTCCTTGAGCCCCGGCAGGCCGAGAACTGCAACGAACGCCAAGAGCGCACTCAGAACCCAACCGAGTCTCTCTGTCCCCATCGGCGCCTGTTCTCCGCTACTGCTAGAAGCGATAGATCATGCCCACCTCAAGCCGATGATTGCGGCCATAGGGGGTAAAGATCGTGTCCTCACCTGTCGACAACATCGCTAGCGCGCCAACACTCAGCTCGACGCGATCGAGAAGGAGCCAGGCAAGGCGCGCCTTTATGAGGGCGTCACCGCTCAGATCAGCGAACCCTCTCAGATCGAGAGATAGCTGCGGGGTAAATCCAAAGTTCACGTTGAAGTACCACGCGTGACTGTAAGGATGCCTGATCTCTGGAGTAGCTTGAAAACCGGATTCACGGTCCGTGAGGCTCTCCCCCGACTCTGGATCTGCAACCGTGAACACCTTGCACCCCCTAGCCTGGTTGGGAGTGTCGTCGCCGTCCTTCGGAATCTCAAGATCGCCGTTGTACTGCAGACGCAGCGACAAATCGACGGGCCCAAGCAGATCGGGAAGCACCAACTCTGCACCCAGCGCATAGCGCACATAAGGGTCGTCTACCAAGCAGTCCTCATGGTCGGGATCTGTGGTGTGGAAATAGGCTGCCTCACCCTTGATCACAAACCGCCAGAGATTCACAGCAAAGTCGAACCCGGGCACCAGGAGGCGCTCGTGGTAGGGAGTAATATCGAGGTCGAGAGCCATGGTCTCGAGGTACTCCGACGCTCCTCCAGGAACCGTCGGGGCCGTGTTCGCCACTTGATAACCCGTGTACGTCGGAAGCCGATCGTGGGTAGCGAGAAAGGAGAACCCCAGGTCCACTGAAGGCAGGAAGAGATCCACTCGGCCACCAACCTCGAACGTTGCCGCGATATTCTCTTCAGCACCAGGGACCACGGCCTCCGCGAAGCTCCCGTAGTGATTCGTGAACACCAATTCCCCACCTACTGGACCCGGTACCGACTCCGTCCGCGGCAGAGACCAGGTGTTGTCCCAACGAGATGGAGCCTCGTGACGGAACCTGGAGGGCACGAACGCAGGAATAAAGACCAGCTCGATGGATAGCGGGCCCTTTGTGAAGCTCCCCTTGAGCCCCGGCACTGGGAGCGGCTCAGGATCAAGCAACTCTTCGAAGTCTTGAGCGAGCACGTTATCGGTTGGGGAAGCAACATCCATCTTGCCCCACCGATGACTGAGGGCTCCTCCCTCAAGGCGGAATCCATGAGTCTGTAGACCAACAACCGCCTCACGAAGGATGAGGCGACTGCCACGTCCCGGATCAACAAAGTCATGTCGAAACTCGACCTCAGCTGCCGCTCGCAACATCCGATAGCGAGCCCGAAGCCGGGGCGCAAGGCGGACCATGGTGACGCTGGCAACTGCGGTGGCGCCGCTGGGTGCCAGATCTCCGGGCGCTAAGAAGTACTGATGCCAATCGAACGCAGCGAATCCCGAGATGGAGAGTTCTGCAGGTGCAGCCAGAACCACGGGCGCGCTAGGCAGGATCTTCACCGCGGGGATGTCAGGGATGTCAGGGATAACGGGGACATCAGGATGCGTCGACGGCCCGGCGACCTCGCCAGACACCGAGCCTTTCTCTTCGCCGAAGAGAAGCCCACCAGCCTTGCTGGCATCATCTTCTCGATCGGGTTCCTGATCTTCTCGAGGCGTGCCCCCATCATCATCGGCGGGGGTCTTCTCCTCCTCCTCACTGTCCTCGCTGCCGGCCCCCTCCCCCTCGGCATCCTCATCTGCCCCTCTCGCTGGCGCAGCAGCCAGAACGAGCAGAAGTAGGACCATCAGCCCAAGTCGATGGCCGGGGGTTACCATGCGTCGAGACCAGAGGGACTGAAGAGGCTGTCGTCCACTGTTCCTGCCGTGCGCGACGTCACCTGCATCGTCGTGCTCGCGCCAGGGAGCTATGCCCAACGGGTGAACATGACAGCCC
>CAZEIY010000043.1:0-17884 GCA_964512375.1 uncultured Rickettsiales bacterium
CGTAAGACGCGCTTCAGCCGCACGACCAGAGAACGTAACCTGTAGATGGTAGGTCCAGATGAACTCGCTCGCTCAGTTGTTTTCAGACCGGGCAAGAAGCAGACCGGGCAAGAAGGGATCCGCGGCGGCCAGAACGCTACCAGCGCTGCACGATGCGAGCGCTCTCCCAGCGCTGCTCGTAACTCCGCAATATGAACTCGAACCGCGCGGCGTATAGGCCTGAAACTAGCGCTTCGCCGTCGTGGTGGTGGCATCGGCAAAGTTGGTGCGCGGTGCGCCGTTGTGGGTCCAGGTGATCACTGCGCTGCCATCTGACTCCAGTAGCGTGCTTCTGGATGCAGGCCCTCCCGGGCCGCAAAGGAAGACAGAGCTAAGAAGCGCTGGGTCGGATCGAAACCCAGATGCTCCCGCAGCTTCTCGTGATCCAGAGGGCATAGAGAGAGCCGGCCCTCATCGTTCTCACGAACTGAGCTGGTGCCCGCCATCAGACAATGGCGAAAGTGGACGCAGTGCTGCAGGGAGAACGGATGGCCCAGTTCATGGACTGCAACCTTCAGCAGGCGCCGCAGTGGCTCGACCCGCGAAGACTTTCCCGGAGAGTTCCTGGATGTGCTCGGTGGCGCGCGCGACGTGCGGTGCAGCGAGACCACCCCCTGACGGCGTCGGAAATGCGCCAGGCCGAAGACATACTGCAACCCTTCGATGTACAGGTCCTCGCCAGTCAGCCACAAGCAGGCTGCGCCACCGTCCGTACAGGCATCCGGAAGACCGGACAACAGGGCGTTCGCATCCAGCTGTCCAGCCCTCTCGCCGCGCCGGGTGGCCAGCACCGCTTGCGGGAGTTCCTCAGACTCGACCCGCTTCGTGCCACGCTGAAAGAACAGTCCACTGAATTCCGCGACAAGGGCCAGTAACCGCTGCTCCTCGACAGAGAGCGAAGACAGAGCCCCGACACTCAACCTCTGCGGCGCCTCAGCCCCTGAGGTCGCGCTCCGATACTGCGCAAGTGACTGACCGGTCTCCGAGGAGCGGACCAACCACGATGCGGGACGACAGTCAGTACGATCCAGTCGTTTCCAGTGGCTCGACCAGGGTGGCTCCAACGCCACATCCAGGGGCACGACCTCGGCGAGGCAATTTGAGGGGCCCGAATCCGGAGAGGGAGGAGAGCGATCTCCAGGGGCTGCACTCTGGCAGGCGGCAGCCATCAACCACAGAGAAGCCAGCAACAACGAGAGGGAAACCCGCACCCACGCCCTACCTTGCTGATGCTCGAGCACGGCGCGCACCTGAGTCACCGCCTACTGGAAGACCCGAGGCCCAGCGATGAAAGAGGCGAGCTGGGAGCGAAAGTCTTCAAGGGCGGACCGAGTACAGAAAAACCGAAGACCACTCTGTTGCCTGCCCCGAGTGGCGCGCGCCTTCATTGCTCGGCTCATGCGTGTCAGGTCCAGCCAGACCACCACCTCGAAACCCTGGCCGCCCCGCTGAGCCTTAAGCTCCATGGAAAGGCCGTCGCTGATCGGATCGTGACGAAGCGCAGTCACCTCACCGGTAACCGCGCCTGCCAGGTCGTCGAGCAGACCCCGCAATCCGGCGAGAGGCTCGCAATAGCTGAAGCCGCTGAGGAAAGGAACCGGCGCTTCTTCAGGCTCGTCCCGAGCCAGCATGTGCACATCGAAGACAAGATCGCGCTCGTTCAAGTCCTCGACCGAGATCGCCAGCCACAGAAGGTCGCGATCATCACGCAAGATGGCCATGGAAGCTGCGTCACTCATTCTCAACAGACTCCTCCCACCCGGCTTCCCGCCGCGGCGGCAGGCCCATTATGACGGCAATCCAGCCGATGAGGGCGGCCAGCATGAACAGATCTGGCAGCGGTACCAGCGCTGCCGCCAGTGCGCTGAGGCTTATCGCAACGAGGCGTTCCCAAGCACCGAACAGCCTGGCGACCAGCGGCCACCGCGCCGAAAACACCAGCAGGCCGACGATTCCCGCCAGGGTTACCAGAGTCTCGATGCCCGCCCCTACCCGCCCTCCGTAGTAGCCAAAGACCCGACCACCGGAATGCAGGAAGAACGCGCCGTCGACTCGGGAGAGGCCCGCACCTCCGTGGCTTGCGAGCAGCCACCAGGGCAGCGCAACGAGCAGCGCGCAGCCCACGAGCGGTGGCAGCCAGGTAGCCAGACCCAGACGTCCAGCGGCGCGCTCCTTCTCACATGTGACCACCGCGAGCACCCAGGACAGCGCCGCGGCACTCCGCCAGGGAGCGCCTGTCCACATCGGCTCAAGCAATGAGACGCGCATTCGCGACGTCTCGAAGTTCATCGCCAACAACACCACAGCGGGGAGCAACATCACCACCAGAGCAATGCCCAGGCGTGGCCCTGGTCGCCGAGCCGAGCGAGAACCTGCGCTCGCCTGAATGGCCACCAGCATGAGCGCCCAGAGGAGCAGATCGCCCAGGTCCACCGAGCCGACGACCTGGCTGGTGATCGGGAGTTCAGCAGCTGCAATCGACAAGCTGTCCAGAGCGTGACGACCGAGCACCGCAGCCGCAAGGACTCCTGCAATCCACCACAGCGGAGCGCTGACCATCACCGGGGCGATCGGCAGGGTTCTGCGCAAGATCGCAAGCAGCGCGAGTGCGGCACCAAGCCAGCACGCGGCCATCCACACCGAGCCATGTCCTGCCATCGCCACCGTGCGCTGGCTGACCGAGAGGACGACTGCGAACGACAGAGCAGTCGCGAGCACTGTGCCCGCCAGAGTCGCGCGCAAAGAGGAGAGAGAAGATCCCATCGAACACTGGTATACATCGCGCCCCCCGCCACTGGTGGGAGCTACACAGATATCACCCGCACACGGAGCACACGAGCATGAAACTAAACGAGGTCAAGGCCATCATTACCGGTGCCGGAAGCGGTATGGGACGCACTTTCGCCCTCGAGCTGGCGCGAGCAGGTGCCGCGGTTGCAGCGGCGGACATCAATGACGAGGGTCTCAAGCAGACCGTAGCGGAGGCAGTGGATCTCAACGGCTCCGTCTACCCGATCGTTGCCAACGTCGCCGACGAAGACAGCGTGGCTGCCATGGTCAAGGACGCCGCCGAGGCGATGGGCGGTCTGAACGTCATCGTCAACAACGCCGGAATCTTTCGAGACGGACTGCTGGTCAAGGTCGACCGCGAGACTGGCAAGGTCGCCCGCACCATGTCTCTCAAGCAATGGCAGCAGGTCATCGATGTCGATCTGACCGGGCCCTTCTTGTGCACTCGGGAGTTCGCCAGCCACTGCATCGACAACGGCACGAGCGATGCCGTCGTCATCAACATCAGCTCGGTGTCGCGCCACGGCAACCCCGGACAGACCAACTACTCAGCGGCCAAGGCCGGGCTCGTCGCCGACACCAAACTGTGGGCCCAGGAGCTCTCTCGCTACGGCATCCGAACCGGCGCCATCGCCCCCGGATTTGTCCGCACACCGATCCTCGAGGGTATGCGGCCAGAAGTACTGCAGGGCATGGTCAAGGGTGTGGCTCTGCGTCGCGTCGGTGAGCCCGAAGAGATGTTCGCCGGGGTCCGCTTCATCATTGAATGTGGCTACTTCACCGGTCGATGCATCGATATCGACGGCGGGCTGTCCTTCTAAGCAAACATCTATAGACGCCTGCCTGAGTGGAATCCCTTGACCTGAGAACCGCTCGACGTCAGGGTATCGCCGCTAACAAGCTCAAGACAGAAAGCCCGAGCATGGAGACTAGACAGATGGCCGGAACGGAACGAGCAAAGGGATTTCCCAGCCTCGATCAGGTAGCCAACATCATCCTGGTGGCATCCGGCAAGGGGGGCGTTGGCAAGAGCACGGTCGCAGTCAATCTGGCCAGCGCCCTGCGACGCGCCGGTCACAAGGTAGGACTGCTCGATGCGGACATCTACGGCCCCTCAGTGCCCACCATGTTGAACCTGCACAAAGAAGTGCACAGCTCCGACGGTAAGCACATCGATCCCAACGAGGTCCGCGGCATGAAGGTCATGTCCATGGGCTTCCTGATCCCGCCGAGTAAGGCCATGATCTGGCGAGGCCCGATGCTGCACAGCGCGGTCACCCAGTTCTTGCGTGACGTTCACTGGGGTGCGCTCGACTACCTGATCGTCGACCTGCCTCCAGGTACTGGCGACGTCCAGCTCACCTTCGCCCAGGCGCTCAGTGTGACAGGCGCGGTCATCGTGTCGACCCCACAAGAGGTCGCTCTGGCTGATGTGGTGCGCGCGCGCGCCATGTTCGAGTCGGTGAAGATCCCGGTGCTGGGAATCATCGAGAACATGTCGCACTTCATCTGCGATGGCTGCGAGAAGAAGCACTATATCTTCGCGCAGGAAGGGGCGCGGAAGGCTGCAGAGCAGTTCGAGATCCCCTTCCTCGCCGAGCTCCCCCTCGAGACAACTGTGCGCCAGGCCGGAGATCTCGGCATGCCCATCGTCGAGAGTGAGCCGGACTCCCCCATCGCTCTGGCATTCGCCAGCGCTGCCGAGGCTGTCATCGTCCGAGCTGCGCAGGCTAGCGAAGAGCGCCGTGTCCGCGAGGCGGCCGAGACCGAAGCGGCTGCGGGGCACCGCTCCCTGCCTATCGTTGGCTGAGGAGTCCCAGATGATTCACAAGCTGCTGGGCAAGATCCTCGACGTCGCCAGAAGACGACCGGCATCCCGGCACTCCGCCCCAAAGACTGAACGCCCAGCCGCACAGTCCGAGCCCGATCCCATCGCCCTGCCTGACTGCCAGGTCACCTTCGTCGACCACGACAAGACCATCGCCGTCCATCGAGGCAAGACCGTCCTGCACGCCATCATCCGCGGCGGGATTCCGCTACCTCACGAGTGCGGGGGCCTAGCTTCGTGTGGCGAGTGCCATGTCTCCAGCATCACTGGCGACGTCTCGGACCGCCGTGAGATCGAGACCCGAATCCTCAAGATCCTGGGAAGGCCACTCGATGGCCGGCTGGCTTGCCAGACCCTGGTCTTCGGCGCCGTCTCGGTGACGATAGCCGGACAGGCCTGAGCGCATAGTCCGCAGGCTGCGGGCTACTGCTCGGGAAGCGGCGGGGGACCAGGGAAGAGATCCTCGAGACGCTCGAGCACGTAGGCATCAAGCTCGAGTTCAGCGGCTGCGCTGTTGTCTTCAACCTGCTCAGCACGCGTTGCGCCAACGATCACGGACGCCACCGAGTCGGCACGAAGACACCAGGCGAGAGCCAACTGTGCAGGGCTGACTCCCAGTTCTCGGGCGATCACTACCAGCTGATCGACTCGACCAAGCACCTCGTCCTGCAGGTGCCCCTGCATGAAACCATTCCTTTTCTCATCCGCGCCACGGCTCCCCTGCGGTGCTTTTCCGCCGGTGTACTTGCCGGTGAGCACACCCTGAGCCAGTGGCGACCAGACCACCTGGCCGAGTCCTTCACGATCGCACAGCGGTATCACCTCCTGCTCGATGTCTCGGCACAACAAGCTGTACTGCGGCTGGTTTGAGATGGGGCGAGCGCAGCCCAGCGCATCCGCAGTGTGACAGGCGTCCATGATCTGAGCCGGCGTCCAGCAGGAGACTCCCCAGTAGAGAATCTTGCCCTGAGTCATGAGATCACCCATCGCCCGGACCGTCTCTTCCAACGGCGTGTCCTCGTCATAGCGATGGCATTGGTAGATATCGATGTAGTCAGTGCGCAGGCGCCCCAGACTGCCATGCACCGACTCGAAGAGGTGCTTGCGAGAGAGGCCTCGGTTGTTGACGTTGGTCGACAGAGGCCAGAAGGCCTTGGTCGCGAGCACATAATCAGCGCGATGGACCCCATCCAGCGCCTTGCCGAGCACTGTCTCTGCCTTGCCGTACGCGTAGATGTCCGCGCTGTCGATGAAGATGATTCCTGAATCGAGAGCAGTCCTGACGCAGGACTCAGCAGCCTTTGCTTCCACCGCCGAGCCGTAGGTAAGCCACGACCCGAGGGCGACCCTGCTGACCTTGAGCCCCGAATCACCGAGGTTGATGTACTCCATCTTCACTTCCCTTTCCCGGCAGGAAACTGCCAGTGCACCCTGCCCAGTTGCCTGCTCACACCAGGGCTTGGGACGTCAATGAGCCGGGCCTCAGCCCCGCCTTTTCGTAGATCCAGTTCCAGGACAGCAAAGCCACCGGCCTGTCGCGGGCCAGCATGATAACTGGATTGCGCACCTTCGCGTCGACAGGTGCGAAGGTGCGCGGAACCCGGTCCTCGGTAGCCGCGCGCCACCACGCCAGAGACCACCACTGCCGGCACTCCGGGAGCTTCGCAGCCCGGACCATACGCCTGCAGGTCATGGTCGTGACCAGCGGCGTACGCCATCAGGTTGCAGCCGCCTGCCGAGGTGGTCGCCAGCACCTCCCTCAGCTGCGCCTCGAGCCACGCCTCGTGAGTGTGGTGACGTCCCTGACTGCTCGGTGGGTGGTGCCCCAGGGCGATAACCGGTGCTCCCTGTGCGCAAGCCTCAGCGAGCACGTGCATGCCAAGGCCAGGCTTGTCAGAGCCGGGCAGAGAGAGGGAGTCTGTGTCCAGTGCTGCGACGGCAAGCAAGACCTCGTCACCCGCGCGAATGCGAGCTGCGTAGTGCGCTCCGGGAAGGACCAGCCCAGCACGACCGTGGGCTGAGAAGAGCACCTCTCGCTTGAGCTCGGGGCCCGGCTCGTGCCGGTACTCGTGGTTACCCAGCACTGCCAGACCAGGCAAACCGACCCGCGCGAGGCTCTCGTCCCAAACAGCCCGCCAGGTCTCGGACGCGCGCGCGCCCGGTCCGTAGATGAGGTCGCCGGCAACCAGCATCAGCTGACAGCTATCTCCTGAACAGAAACGCTGCATCTCTGCGACGCTCGCATCGAGGATCGCACCTGCATGCCCTACGTCGCCGACGCTAAGTAAGCGCATCGAACCATCACCGGGGCAGCTCAGATCACTCAAGTGCGTCCACTGACTGCCAGTCCAGAGTTCGAGGCTACAAGGACGGTTCGTGCCGGTCTCGCCGGGACCAGCCAAAGCAGAGGCTAGCCCGGCAAGGGGAGCGGTCACCTCATCGCCAGACTCGCCTGGCGAGTCGCCGGCCTCAGCATCCCCCATGAAGGTCGCCTGCTCAGCGCATAGATGGGGAAGAGCAGGATGCGAAGGCATGGGCAAACCCAGGCCATACCCTTCAAGCGGCAGGAGACGACACTCCCCGAGGGGAGGCGGCTGCAGTCGCCCCATTCGCTCTCCGTCCCAGGCGAGAAGCACCGTCCGAGGATCGTCCAGCGAGCGCTCCAGCTCCACCTCAATCGCGAGAAGTTGGCCTCCCTCAACACGCACTGCCCGCACGGTCACCACCCCACGTCGGAACTCATCGCCCTCGCGGATAGGCGAAGGGGCCCGAAACAGATGCTCCCAACCAGTGCCCAGGAATCCAGGTTTGCCTGCCTCCAGACGGAAGCTGTTCTCGCTCGTACGCACCATCACCTGATCGCCGGGAATGATCGAGAGTGACCAGTAGGCCTCGGGTAGCGATGCCCCCAAAGCCCAGCGAATGAGCGGCAGATACGTTGGGCTGATGGGGTCTATGGAGTTGAGGGAGAACACCCGCACGGCCCCTTCCTCTGTGCTGGGAGGTACATCCGCATCGAGAGCGTAGTCCACTCCCGACTGACCAATGGCCTTAATCATGTGTTGTCCGAAGAGTGCCCCAGGAACGCTCCCCACGAGATGAACCATGACGATGAACACCACCACCGAGCTCCCCTGCCGCTTCCACCAGGCAAGCGTCTCCGGAACCACGGTGGATTCTGCGCGGAACCAGTCCGAGAGCAAGCAAGCAAGCAACCACGAGGTACCGACCGTAGGAAAGAGCAGCAAGCGATTGTGCGCAAAAGTCCCAGCCATAGGGACCATGGAGAGGAGCGCCCCCAGGCCGAGGAATCTGCACATGAGGTCCCGGCGCATCAATGGCCAAAGGACGACGACAGCGAGGCCACTACACAGCCAGGCCATCACTCGCACCGCAGCCTGATGGCCTGGCAGCATGAAGCGGGTTTCTGCCGGAATAGGCCAGAGAGCGCCCGTGATCAGTAGAGGTATCCGCTCAAAGACCGCCTCACTGATGAACAACTGAGGTCTATCAAAGGGGCTGATATACAGAGCCGACCCGCTCGCGCCGTAGCCGAAGTAAGACCAGCCAACGAGGTAGAGCCCTGTAACGACCGCCACCGGTGCGAGCGAGCGCAGGCGATCCCTGGCGATCCCCACACCAAGGCACAACTCATAGGCAACTATCCACATGGGTAGGCTGATGCCAGCCTCTCCACTCAGCAAAGCGAACACATAGGCCGAAAGCGAACCGAGCAGTGCGAGAAAGCTTCCGTCGCGACGGTGCAGGTGATAGAGCCACAGGGCCAGAACGCCAAAGCCTACGCACAGCAGCGCATTGCGATTCGCCAGCCAGCCGATGTTCCAGGTGTGCGCGTCGTCCAGCGCGTAGAGAAGACCGGCAAGGAGCACCACCAGCCCCCCCCGGCCGGAATCCCGCCCAAGTCTCTCGAAGAAGAGCATCACCACAAGGAGCAGCAGCGCCCACAGCACGAGAGAGGTCGCGTGATGACCTGAAAAGGACCGACCGAAGATGTGGTGGTCCAGTTGATGTGTCAGCGCAGTGACCGGGCGAAAGAAGGAGGCTGTGAAGTCATCGCTCGCCCACCAGGGCAGAAACTTCCCCTGGGTCCTACTGACCTCTACGTCGCTGTCAGAAACAAAGGTGAACAGATCTAGAGGCTCACGAGCTGGAAGGAAGCTGACCTCTTCTATCAGCGCGAGGTGAAACCAGTCGTCCGCCATGAAGCCGCTTCCCAACGAAGGGAGGAATAGACCAACGCCCAGCACCAACACCGCGGCGAGTCGAAAGCGAATGAGAGTGCTCAGCAATCGCTGCATATCCAACGGATCTCCAGAGCGCAGAATTCACGAGGCAGCCCCCCGTGTAAACGTTCCCGACGCGCTTCTCACCACAGAGTCTGACCCTGACGATGAGCCCTGGATTCCTGCGGTCTCGCCGCTATAGTTCCGGCCATGTCGACCAACAACAGGCTATTCGCCCTCTTGCTATCCATCAGCTCCCTCATCGGATGCTCCGCAGATCCCGAACCCAATCCCCTGGAAGATGTTTCGCAAACAGCTGCCTGGGCGCTCCCCTGCCTTGAGCAGCCCGTACACGTTGTGCGAACCGAATTCGACGTACCGCACATCTACGCCAACTCGCGGGCCGATCTTGCCTGCGCACAAGGCTTCGTGACCGCGCGGGACCGCTTCTTCCAGATGGACCTCATCTCCCGCAACGGCCTTGGCACCCTCGCTGAGTTGCTCGGTGGAGCAGGACTGTCCGCCGACATCGAGATCCGCTCGAGGGGCGGTCGCCACATCGCCGACCAGATGCTCGACTCCGTGGCGGGCGAAGATCTCGCTGTCTGGGAAGCCTACGCAGGTGGTGTCAACGCCTACATCGACCAGGTGCAGGCCGGCCAGTTGCCCGTTCCTGCAGAGTTGGAGGCTGCCTACATCTTCTTGCGAGTAGAGCAGCCCCAAGAGTTGATGCAGCACTGGTCGGCCCTGAACATCGCGGGCGTCGCCAGCACAGTGAATTTCGTCTCTGGCTTCGAGACAACCGACATCAAGAACCAGGAACGGGTCGATGCCCTGGCCGGATATGGCGTCGGCATGCTCCACGAACAGCTGCGCCAGGATGGGGCGAGACTCGACATCTGGGAGAACATCGCTCCCGTCTACCCCGTCGACAGCGGCGCCGGCTTCGGCATGAGCGGTGCCCGAGATCGCGTCCCGAGCGCTGGCCCACTGCAGCGGGGCACAAGGGTGCAGCCAGATGTGCTGGCTCGGGCCGTAGCCACTGCCGAGAGCATGGATAGGCGCATTGGTCGCACCGGTGAGCCTGGCTTCGGCAGCAACGCCTGGGCCATTGGCCCGGACTTGAGCGCCGATGGCGTCGCGCTGCTGGGCAGCGACGGCCACCTGAGCCTTACGATTCCATCCTTCCTCTATAACACCCACCTCGACACACAGCTGCTCGGCGACGGGGACATGCACGTGACAGGACTCACGATCGCGGGCGCACCGATGGTGGGCCTCGGGACCAACGGCCAGGTCGCCTGGGGACACACCAGCCAGGTCAGCGACATCAACGACTACTACGCTGAACGCGTGCTCCTCGACACCAGTGGACGCCCAAGAGCGAGCCTGTACCAGGATGATGAAGTGCCGATTCAGGAGATCGTCGAGGACTACCAGGTCTCCGAGGCAATGGGCGGAAGCGGCGAAACGGAACAGTACACTCGCTGGCTTACCGGCCAGGGCCGGCCCATCTTTTCCCTGGAGGGAGAAGAGGTCAGCGGTGCAGCTGACAACGCCGCCGCGGTCAACATCTTCGGCCACTGGATCGTTGCAGGCGACACGGACGGCGACGGCTATATCTCGGCGATCAGCGGCGCGGCGAGCCACTTTGCTGAGCGACACATGGTGCACCACGTCCACGGCTGGGAGACCTCAGCCGATGTCGACGAGTGGGCAACGCATCTGCAGGGCATGAGTTCGTACAGCCAGCACTTTCTGGTCGCTGATACCAGCGGCAACGTTCTCTACACGGGCTTCCAGGGCATGCCCTGCCGGGGCTATCTGCCCCGCGATTCGAGCGGCGTCCCCCTGCAGGGAGCCAATCCTCAGTTGCTGATCGAGGGATGGAACTACCCCTCCTTCTCACTTCGCTACGACGCCGACATGCGCATCGACCCCGCCGCAGACGAGCCCCTGCACTGCTCCGTGTCGTGGGATGACTATCCACATGCGCGCAACCCTGAGCAGGGCTATGTGGTCAACTCCAACAACGCTCCGTGGGGTGCTGCATGGGACAACAACCTCTGGAACGAAGACACCTATATCGGCGGCCCCTGGTACGGCACCTGGCGTGCTTCGCGCATCCATGAGCTCATCGAGGAGGGCGCCGGCAGCCACAGTGTCGAATCGGTCGCCGCCATCCAAGGCGATCATCGATCTCGCATGGGTACCGAATTCGCGCCCCTCCTGCTCAGTGTGCTCGCGCGAGCTTCAACCCTTCCCGCAGACGACACCAGCCTGTCTGAGAGCGACCAACGCATCGCACTTCTCTATCAAGAGCGAACCGCCGAGCTAGCCGAAGTCAGCGATCGTCTCTCGACCTGGCAAAGCCGGGGCGGCGTTGCGGGCTCCGGGGTCGAGACCTTCTACAACCAACCCACCGACGACGAGAGACTCGATGCGGTGGCCACCAGCATCTTCAACGCCTGGATGGGTCGCTTCCTCGATTCGGTGTTCAACGATGAGGGACTGCCTGGGATCTTCCGTCCCACCGGTAGCTACGGTCGCACCCGCGCCCTCAAGCTGCTGGTCGATGGAGTCGGAGCAGACAATCCCATGGGCATCGCGTCATGGAACTCCGAAACCAACGAGTCCGTGTTCTTCGACGTAATAGGAACCGAAGAGATCGAGAGTCGAGACGAGCTGGTGATGTCCGCCATCGTGCAGTCCCTGGACTACCTCGCCTCTCCAATGACCAGTGACCGCACCGGTGGCTTCGGTACAGCAGACATGGACGACTGGCTGTGGGGACTCAAGCACTTCGTACACTTCGACAGCTTTGTCGCACGCGAGATCGGTGACGATCCGCTCATCGACGCGCTGTTCGAAGATCTTGGAGTGAGCACCGACATCCTGCCGCTCAGCACGCCTGCACCTTCAGCCGGCGACCCACGCTACGAGATGACTGGGTTTCCCAGACCCGGCGATGCCTTCGCTGTCGATGCTGCCGGCGGCATATCAACCACCAACTACAGCTACGGTAGCGGTCCTGTGATGCGCCTCGCCGTTGCCATGGACCCCGCTGGAATCCATGGGGTCAACGTTGTGCCCGGAGGCCAGAGTTCTAATCCGGACAGCCCACACTTCGCAGACCAGGCAGCGCTGTGGCTGGGTAACGATGACTTCCCGCTGCGCTTCTACGTAGACGACGTAATCGCGGGCGCCGTCGGCCGCGAGCTCCTCAGCCCTACTCAGTAACGCAGTCCTCAGGTCCGGTGCTGGGTGCCCGGCTCAGTGCGCTATGGGCTCATCTGATGCACGACGAGCACGGAGCTCTTCCTGCAACTTGAGACCAGCCCAGGCGTGGCAGGCATCCCCCACCAGGTCGAGATAGAACTGGAAGCCATGCTCACGGGCGGCAAGGCTGGTCATCTTCTCGCCGTCGTACACTCTGATGGCGTTGAGTTGGAGGACGTGGTGGAGCAGGCGCTCCTCCATCCTATCGAGCAGCTGGAGTTGCTCCTCGCTGGGAGTCCAGAGCCCGTCTCGCTCAGCCTTTCCCAGAGCCTCGAGACCATGTCCCAGGAACTTGATGTCCTGGTTGAGGAGGATGGGGATCAGGCGCGGCCCCTCACGGATAGCGCGGTCAATAAGCGCAATCTCAAAGGGGACACGCCAAAGGTAGGCATCGATGATCTGGCCGATTCGAGAACGTAGGTTCTTATCCTTCGGGAAGCCCATGGCCGCACAGGCAAGGGTGGCCTGCAGAATGTGTGCGCCCCCACATGCATGCGCAAAGATGTGCTGTCGACGCTTCTCAACAGTGCTCCCTGCCGCTCGTGCCTGCTGGATGAAGTGATATTCACGCTCGATGAGCTTGAGCTGTTCCATGGCTACAGTCTCAATATCGAGGACCTGACCGTCACTGTTTTGCCAGGAAGGCTCAGCGCCCTTGTCCACCGCCTGGCACCAGGCCTGCGAGGACCACGCAATATCATCGACGTTCGGGAAGAACGGGTCGGCAGCGCCGGGAACAAAGCGGAGCCGAGAGCCTCGGAGTAATCGCTCCAGAGTGGGCGCGCCGGCCGCATCGGTGAGGGGCTCGTCCAGAGGCAAGCCCGCCTCTACGAAGGTCTTCAGGATCAGATCTGTGTGGGGCTCGACCCGCACCTCGCCCTTTGTCTTGGGGAAGAAGGGCTGCAGCCCCTTGGCGTTGGGCATGCGCTCGGCCTGTAGGAAATCATCGATAAGCACATCGACCGCTCGCCGTCCGTCAGACGCACTGAACTCTGAGCCCTTGGCCATGATGCCGTGCGCCAGAGCCCAGGCATTGGCAGGCTTGCTGGCCTCTCGGTCCACCACCAGTTCGAGGACCCCCAGGGCTTTGGGGCGCACCTCGCCAAGGGTCCGGACTCCCGGTGGAAGCTGTGTGACGGTGAACTGACGACCCCCGAAGAGCATCGGCTTCTCGGCACCAGAACCGGTTGCGCTGGCGGCATCCGTCTTCTTGAGGTCCGATACCTTGTCGTGTTCCTCGACGGCACCCGGCTTGCAGGCGGCACATACCAACAGGAACAGCACGACGCCAACCGAGGCCAGCGACAAGCTACTGGATGCTCTGCTCATGACAACTCGGGCGGTGATGGGTAGCTACTTGTCCTGCACATGCCGCTCAATCTGATCCTTAGCGGCCACGTAAATGATCGGGCCGAAGACCGCGATGCGCGGCATGTCACGGGGATTCTCGAAGATCGGGATTTCCTTGATGAATCGCCCTCGCTTGTTCCACTTGTAGATCTTCCCGGCATCTGTGACGACATAGACATTGTCCTTCTCGTCGGTCGCCATGTCCCAATCCTCTGAGCCGTCATCGGGCACGCCCTTCTTGACCCACTTACCCTGGCGAAAGCCATCTGCGGGGTTGTACTCGACGAGGTCGCGCGACGAGGTGTGGCGGACCAGCAGCTTGCCCCCCGCAGCGATAACTGCGCACTGCACGTTGCCGCCCTCTAAGTGATACCGCTTGGTGAGCTCACCCTTGGCTGTGTAGATGAACACCTCGTCACCGACGAGGATGTAGAAGTCATCACCAAGCCAGGTAATGATCGGGGTTCCGTTGCCCGTACCCGCATCAGGGCGCCAGGGAGTGTCGATCTGCCACTGAACCTTGGGCTTGCCCTCAGCATCGAAGACCTGCACCCGCAGGCCGGAATCAATGACGGCGACGAGATCGTAGTTGCCGACAGCCACGGACAGCGGCTGGTTGAATTCACCGGCGCCATCACCAGGCGTCGCGCCCGAGGCATACGGTGCGCCTCGATCACCAAACCACTTCTCGGCTACGACTCGACCCTCACCACCGATAACGAGGTTGGACGTGCCTTGAGCACTGAGGCGCTGGACGCGGTTGTTACCGACATCGGCCACCCACACATTGCCGCTGGAGTCCACGCTGAGCGACAGAGGCTCACCGCCCCCGTTAAAAGCACCGCGCTCCATGCCAGTCGAGCCCCAGTTGGGCACTGTGGCGCGAGGAGTTCGACGCAGGTCCTGAAAGGCTCGAAAGTACTCGACCGTCTCCAGCAACCAGTCGCGATCGTCATCGCCAAGGGCTCCGGCGGCAGCTACCTCGAGGTATGAGATGGCATTGGCGTCCTTGAGACGCCCCAGGAAGTCGAAGGCCTTCTCGTCGAACTGCTGGAACTGCAGGCGATAGCCAACGGGAACGTACTTCGAGATCAATGCCAACCGATACTCAGGACCGCGCACGGCATGCCAACCAATGGCCTTGAAGTTCTGACTGTAGTCCTCGTTACTCTTGCAGGCCTGGTACGCCGCATCGAGGGCAGCGGTGGCCTTGTCGGGGGCGTCCCGCAAGCTGCGCGAGCGCGAGATGGCCTTGTCGATCGATGCCTGCCAGGCCGGGTCGGGCGCAGCGGCGAAGTCGAACGCGACCTCCGAGATATGGGTGTCGGCAAAGATCGACCCCTCGTGCACATCGTCGATGGTGATACGAAGAGTGCGTATCTCGGCGCCGACGGCGATGTCTCGACGAGCGAATCGATCACCGAAGCTGACCGTCTTCTCGGTCTCGCCTGCGGGCCCGGTCATCAACAGGGTTGCCTCGGCCAGGCGACCCCGACCAGACCACTCCTCCCGCGAACCGAAGGCTCCGCCCCACACCGAGATGCGCTCCACCTTCACGTTGCGGCCCAGATCGACCTGTAGCCACTCGCCCGCTCCGAGCGACGGAGAATCTTCGGCCCACGACGTGGTCAACAAGCCATCAAAGGCCTTGTCTGCTGTGTGCTCAACCTTGCTGGCGACCCGATGGCTCGAGCTGGAGAAGCGCGGGCCGGCCAGGGCCAGGGTGGGCACGAGCAGAATCAGCGCAGTCGGCAGCACGAGGCGGCGAAGTCTCATCATTGTCTCCGGGTTCGGCAGCAGCAGAGTCAGCTAGGAGGGGGAGGAGGGGGGCAGGTGACCGTATCCGCATCGATGACTTCCTGGCTCCGTGGAACCATCGTCAAGCCAGGAATGAGATCGGCGGTTACATCGACCACCCAGACCAACACACACTCCTCTGCAGTCGGGTCATGAGGACAAGAAGTGCAGGCGATTCCGTCCATAAACTGCGAGAGCTCCGAGCAGGTGAAGGAGACGTTCGGTCCCATGTCGATGTCGCGCATGTCAATGTGCGAGGAGAAGGTTCCCCCCACAATGGCCGGAGGAAGACTGCCGTCAGTAGAAGCAACGAAAGTGCCCGAGAAGGTCGCGTCATACAGGGTGAGCTCCATCTCTACGCCATCGATGGGGTTGGGCACACGCTGCTGCAGGTTGGCCGGGCCCGCTACAAAGCTCGGATCGTTCCAGTTGCCCTCGCCATGAGCTCCAGCGCTGTCGTCATCATCACCGGCGCTGTCGTCATCATCACCGGCGCTGTCGTCATCATCACCGGCGCTGTCGTCGTCGTCGCCTGCCGCCCAGGCACCACCGCTGAGCTCAGAAGTAGGCACACACATGTCCTGAGAAGGAATGGTCGATTCGGTGTTAGCCAGACCACCGATGAGGTCGAGGTCGCTGCCATTTTGAGCCGTGATGCCCGTCAGCAAGACAAAATCACCACCAGCACCCAGCAACATCTCACCACCCTGCGGAGACACGATCGCGCCGCTACCAACGTTCCACGCATAGGTCGCGCCGGTCAGGTCCATGTCAACAGGAGTGCTGCCCACATCCGAGGTGGTGAACTCCATCGAATCGTCACCGTCGGTCCAGACAATGCTTGCCGCATACGTTGAACTGAACTCCAGAGGGCTGTCAGGGGTGACAACAATACGTGTCGGCGACGGCCAGAAGGTCGAGAACGAGACCGTAGAGCCGCCAGGACCCGTCAGGGTCGGCGTCGCCGAGGTCGGACCACTGAAGTCAACGAACAAAGTAGTGCCGACAAATACATCCGTAGCACCTGCTTCAGGGTACGAGCCAACAATCGTCACGTCCGTACTGACATCGTCATCATCGTCACTTGGAGTGCTGTCATCATCGTCACTTGGAGTGCTGTCATCATCGTCACTCGGAGTGCTGTCATCGTCGTCCGACACAGAGGAGTCATCATCGTCGAGCGAAGGCACGCAGCCGACAACGATGAGAGGCAGACAGAAGAGAAGTGAGACGAGATAGTGAGGAAAGCGGCTCATGAGGACTCCTTTGAAGGGAGCGGAAGATAGCACAGGGCTCCGGGTGTTCCAGGGCTTTTCCCTCCCTCAGCGCGGCTGAGGGACGGAGCCCTGCTCTGTCCGAAAGGCCCAGGCCCTCCGCCAGACCCGCAACAGGTTGTCACCGGCGACCTGCCGCAGCTCCCTCTCAGAAAGACCGGCTGCACGCAGATCCTGGTACAGAGCAGGTAGGTCACGGCTTCCCAGCAAGCCTTCGGGGCTCTTTATCCGTCCGTCCCAGTCCGATCCAATCCCCACGTGTTCTGCACCCAGATGCTTCACTAGCGCGGTGACCTGGGCAACTACATCGGCCCGCGTCGATGGGCGGCCCTTCACAACAAAGGGCCCATGAAACATCACCCCGACCAGCCCGCCTTTGCGGCCGATCGCTGAGAGTAGCGAGTCACTGAGATTACGAGGAACGGGAGAGAGCGAGTGAGAATTAGAGTGGCTGGCGAGCACAGGTGCACGAGAGGCATCAACCGTATCAACGGTGGCCTGGTCGCTCATGTGGGAGACATCCAAGAGGATGCCCCGTGCGTTGCAGGCCTTCACCAGAGCTCGACCAGCTGCGGTGAGACCGCCGCCGCTCGCTCGGGGCTCGGCCGACGAGTCCGCATACTGCGAGGACTCGGTCCAGGTCAGCCCGACCATGGACAGCCCCAAGGCACGAAACTCATCGAGGGTCTTAACCCCCTGAGTCAGAGCAGTTCCTCCCTCGAGAGCGATGACGACGGCGATGCGACCATCGCGCAGCACCTGCTCCATTTGCTCAGGACCGGTTACAAGGGCAGCTCTACCGCCACTGCGCAGCACCATGTTCCTGATCCTGTGGATCTTGCCAAGAGCAGCACCGCGCGGATCTGCAGAGCCTCGGGGAATCCAGGCTGCCTCAACAATGACGTTGATGCCGGCCTCCTCAAGCGCCGGCAGCGAAGCCTCGAGGGAAGCGTCGCTCCAGGTGATATTCCGTTCCATCATCGCGGTGACGGTGTCCACATGAAGGTCTGCTCTCAGCGCAGGGAGAGGCCCCCGCGCGACCGGCAACTTCACCTTCGCGCCACGAGCGACGCGATCCATTACTGACTCGCGCGCGGGATGCTCCGAAGCGACCTGTGTGGGCGCGACCGGCGTCGGAGCAGAGGTGTCCGAGTCCATTGGCCCCGGACACCCAGCCACGAAGGCGAGGAGAAGCAAGATAGCGAAGGCACGTAAGGACAGCACAGCGCGATGCTAACAGGCTGAGCAGACATCGACCCGGAGGACAACAGGAAGCTATTATC
>CAZEIY010000044.1:0-3347 GCA_964512375.1 uncultured Rickettsiales bacterium
CTTCGTCCTCGTCGTCGTCTTCGTCCTCGTCGTCGTCTTCGTCCTCGTCGTCGTCTTCGTCCTCGTCGTCGTCGTCGTCTTCCTCGTCACTTGGTTGCTCGTCGTTGGGCTCAGCAGGAGGGGCTGGTTTGGTGCTCGCCCCGCTTGCCGTATCTGACTCTTCGTCAGCGTCGGGTTGTTCGACTTCGGGCTCCAGTTCCCAGTCTTCGGGTTCTTCGAGGTCCTCAGCTGCCGGAGTAGGCTCCTTGTCAGCGCTTAGGAACGGCGCTGCAGACATATCCAGGCTGTCCTCACTGATCAGGTGGTCGAACCGGGACAATTTCTCCCCGCTGGCGCCCGGGTCCGAGGAGGGGGGCGGCTGTTCGACAGGGCTGTTCGCGGGGGAGTCGGAGGATGCGTCACTATCGACAGTTGGCTGCGCAGGAGGGGGCGCCCCGATGCCTTGTGATGCAAGGAAGGCCGCGACGACACGCGCGTCGAAGCGCTTGTCGTCAGGGTCCTGCAGTTCCCTTACGATCTCTTTTGTCGTTCGGTCACACCAGGGGCTGGCTGGATTGGAGTGGTTGTCCACGTATTCGGCCAGGCACAGGATGCGGGCCGAGAGGGGGATGGCGAAGCCGCGCAGACCCAGGGGGCCGCTGCCGTCCATGAGTTCGTGATGAGTACGAATGATCACCGCTGTTTCGGCCCAGACGCTGCTCCTCTCTGCGAGCTCGGATCCTCTCTCTACATGGGCCGGGTCTCCACCGACAGGACCATCTGTCGCATTGGAGCACTCGAGCAGGCCGATGTCGTGGAGCAGGGCAGCGGTTCGGAGCAGAGAGAGCATCTCCTCGGTTAGCTCAAGGCGACCAGCGAGGTCTTCGCACATGGCGATGACCTTGCCCGTGTGATCCGGCCAGGTGAGATGTCGGTCAGTTAGAAGCTGGACGGTGTCACGCATCTCTGTCTCGAACTGTCCGCTCGTCTCACGGTGCCGCGCGTTGTTAATGAACACGGCCGCCTGGCGAGTGAGTCCCTCTACGATCTTGAGATCGACTGTGTCGAACTCTCCTACCTTCCGGTTTCGCAGGTCGAGGACGCCCACGAGATGATCGCCGTTGAGGAGGGGTACAACGAGACTGCCGGTGGTGCTGGTTCGTACCCGGTCATCCCAGCTGCGGTCTGACGCACTCAGCTTCTCGCCAAGTAGTGCTGAGCGAGAGGAGGCCGCGGTACCAACAAGACCCTGCCCGATCGGCACCGGATGATTGCGGGCACGCTCGATGGGTAGGCCCTGAGTGTGAGTGACGATGAGGTCTCCACCTTGTGGCTGCCAAAAGGCACATCGAGCCGCCTCGACGAGGTCACATGCATGCTCAACCAGAGCGGAACGAGCGAGATCGGGCTGAGTGTGTGCTGCGATCTCTCCCGTTGCGATGTGCAGCTGGTCGAGTCGGCGCTCGCCAGCACCGATGGCCTCGATAGTGCGGGTGGTATCCCGTCGCACCAGTACATAGCCAAGCACCACAGCCAGTGCAGTGAGTAGCAGGACGGCCGTGATGCTGTAGACCTGCCAGGCCTGGCCTTTCTCCATGAGGGGTTCAAAGACGTAGGTCGAGGAGATGTAGAACAGCACACCGAGCGGAATGAGCGATACCACCACCATCAGGCGTTGAGTGCGCGACAGCAGTTGGCTCTCGCGGGAACTCTGCTGCAGCGGGACCTTGTCGGTCACCTTTTTGTCACTGGTCTTCTGGGTGGTCGCCAGCATTTGACTACTCTCCTGCCGAGGACAAACTAACGGCCATGTAACAGACTGCCTGAGAAGGCCGGTGCTGTCAGGTTGCCTCATGGAGATGAAGGCTCCGTCATCTCGGGTAGACTTCGACCATGAAGTATCGACCACATAGCCGCAGGCTCTCTGTCTCGACGTTGTTGCTCCCTCTTGTAGTGATAGCCTTCGCTCTGCCGTCCCTTACGGGTTGCGTCATCGGTCCATGGAATCAGGGAGGTGACGGCACTGGCGGGGATGACGATGACAGCCTCTCTGCAGATGACGATGACGCGACTGGGGATGACGACACCGGGGATGACGATGACACCAGCTCAGCGAATACAGCGAGCTATCCAGCTCAGGAGTCCTGGTATGCGCTCGCTGTAGGCAATGTCTGGCGCTACGACGAGGAAGTGGTCGGTGATGTTGAGTCGAAGAGTGATGATGTGCTCGTCACTATCACGGCCCGGATTGCCGGCGAGGAGATGGACCCTCCACAGAGCCCGGCGATGGTGGTGTTCAAGTTCGAGGTGGACCGTCTCTTTGGTGTCAATGAGTCGCACTGGTACGGCTTGGATGGGAGCGGCCCTCTGCGCTGGGTAAAGACGAGCGTTTCAGCCGATCTGCTGGGGGCAACGGACTATCCCGGGGACGGCTCGTTGGTGGCCACCTATGCCAGCACTGAGGCTGCCCTGATCGGTGCCGAGTACCAGGCTTTGTGGTTCTACGGAGACATCGGCGGCCACGACTACTCGGCGACGGTCGCGAGTGACGAGACGTTCTTCTACGGTAATGGGGCGGAGGTCGAGACCCTGGGCAACCAGGCCTTTGAAGACCTGTCAGACATTGGGATTCAGTACGTTAAGCCCGGGTGGGGCCTCCTTGGCCAGCAGTTGACCTTCGGCAGCAACGAGGTCATATGGACCATCACCGAGTGCTCGGCTTGCCCAACATCTTCAGGACTCTGAGGCAGCCTGGGTAGATAGCCAGTTGGCAGGGATCAGGTCACGGCCTGCCAGGCCTTCGCATACGGACTCGAAGCTGGTGTAGTGGATAGTCTCCATCCCCAACCGCTGTGCTGCAGCGATGTTCTCTTCGCGGTCGTCGATCAGCAGGGCCTCCTCGGCTGAGACACCGAGTGTCTGCAGCGTCACCTCGAAGATCCTGGGCTCGGGCTTCATGCTTCCGCACTGGTAGCTGTAGAACCAGCGTGAGATCGCGTCGCGAATCTCCGACTGCTCCTCGATCCAGGCTGAGTGGATCGGGTCTGTATTCGACAGTACGGCGCAGCGGCTTCGCCGCGCGACGGCGTGCACAAGCTGAGTCGAGTAGGGCCTCGTTCGCAGGCATGAGGTCCAGCAGTGGCGGATCTGGTGGTCTTCGATAGCACCGCTGTGGAGCTCGCGGATTCTGGCCAGAGCCTCGCTCTCGCTCATCTCTCCGCGGTCAATTTGGTCTTTGATGCCAGAGTCGAGGAAGACCCGGTCGAAGTCGGTGTGGCTGGTGCCGGTGGTGGCCGCCCAGGCAACGCGTGACCAGTTCAGGTCGACATCGACGACGACTCCTCCGAGATCGAAGAGCACTACCATCG
>CAZEIY010000044.1:3357-13129 GCA_964512375.1 uncultured Rickettsiales bacterium
CTGTGCGTTATCCCCGCTAGGCTTGCTCGGCAAGCCCCTTGGCGAAGGCCGCGTCCAGCTTGCTGATCGCCTCACCGACATTGTCTTCGCTGAAGGTCAAGGTGGGACGCAGACGCAGGGTACTTGCGCCACAGCTGAGCACGAAGATGCCCTCATCCATGCAGATGTCGACCATGCGGTTGCGAGTCTCAGCATTCGGTAGGTCCAGCGCCAGGAAGAGTCCGCGGCCGCGGGTGTTGGTGACCAGCGAGTCATACTTTGCCTGCAGCCCGAGCAAGGCCTCGAGGAACACAGCGCCGACCTTTGCGGCGTTGTCGATGAGCTTGTCCTCCTCGATGATCTCGAGCACCCGCTGGAAGCGAACAATATCCACCAGGTTGCCACCAAAGGTGGAGTTGATGCGGCTGGGCTCGACGAAGACGTTGCGCTCGACCTCACTGATGCGGGGTCCGGCGTACATGCCGCAGACTTGTGTCTTCTTGCCGAAGGCGACGAGGTCGGGCTGGACTCCCATACCCTGCCAGCACCAGAAGGTACCGGTAGCGCCAATGCCCGTCTGCACTTCGTCAAAGATGAGCAGCGCATCACGCTCGTCGCATACGGTGCGAAGCTGAGCGAGGAACTCAGGTCGGAAGTGGTGGTCGCCGCCCTCACCCTGAATGGGCTCGAGGATGATCGCCGCGATCTCATGAGGGTTCTCGTCGAAGGCCTGGTGGATGGCAGCCATTGTCCCTGCTTCACGCTCTTGCACTGCACCGATCTCGTCGTCGGTGACGGGAAAGTTGAGGTAGGGCGGCGGCACCTTGGGCCAGTCGAACTTGGGGAAGTAGAGAGTCTTCCTTGGGTCGTGGGAGTCGGTGAGGCTCATCGTGTAGCCGGTGCGACCGTGGAAGCACTCTGAGAAATGCAGGATCTTGCTGCCTCCCTCACTGCGGCCAGCGGCCAGGTTCTTGCGAACCTTCCAGTCGAAGGCAGCCTTGAGCGTGTTTTCGACCGCGAGTCCACCACCATCGATGAAGAACAACCACGGCATATCCGCGGGGATGCCGACTCGGTAGAAGGTCTCGACCATCTGCGCCATCTCGATGGTGAAGGTGTCGGACAGTGCCGGCTTGTTGACGGCAATTCGTCCCAGCTTGGCGACGAAGGAGGGCTCACACAGGCGAGGGTGATTCCAGCCTACGGGGAGGCTGGCAAACGCCGAGTAGCAGTCGAGGATCTCTTTGCCCTGAACGGTGGTCAGGTGGCTTCCATGGGAGCGTTCCAGATCGAGGAAGAAGCCAAAACGATCCATGGTCATGTGGCGGCTAAGCACCGAGATGGCCTTGTCGCGGGCGGCGATGCGAGCGGTGGCGTTGCTACCTGCAGTGGTTGCGGAGCCGTCAGATGAAGCGTGGGCCATGATGGATTCCTCTCGGGGTCTCAAGATTGTGCGCGGGAAGCGAGGTCCCGCAGGGTGTCGGCGGCCTGTTCGAGGCCCAGAGCAAGCATGAACGATCCGAAGCGTGGGCCCCGGTCCTGGCCGATGAGGCCTCGATAGATGGAACGAAACAGGTCCCGTGGTTCCAACTCGTGGCCACGGGCTATGTCGAACGCGAGACTCTGGATAGCGTCTGGCTCGCGCTCTTGGCAAGTCGAAAGTGCATCGGCCAGCGCGCTGAAAGCCGGTGCCAGCTCGGCAGGCGGAGCTTCTTTGGTGCGACCAGCGGCTACCCAGTCCCGGTCGTAGGCGATCGCGCCTCGAACCAGCTCACCAGCGAGATCACGGTGCTTGTCGTCAGCGGCTCTCGCGTCATAGCGCAAGAGGTAGTCCTCGACGACATCGGGGTCGTCTTTGCCCATGCAGACAACCAGATTGCGAACCAGTGAGTAGTTTACTGCGACGTCCCAGCGCGGCCGAAGAGCGAGAGAGTCAAAGTACAGCGCTGAGGGATTCCACAGATTCTCCTGGTCCTGTTCCTTGCTGAGCTCGTCGCCCTGTTCAGCCCAATGCCAGTCACCCAGCTGTTTGAGGTACTGATCGGTGAACTGTGGGATCACGTCGTAGTGGAGCCGCTTGGCCTTTCGTGGGCTCTGGTACAGAAAGGCGAGGAGGGACTCGACCGGTGCGTAGGTCTTCCAGCGATCGACCGAGATACCCTTGCCAACGGACTTCGAGATCTTTCGCCCCTCTTCGTCGAGGAACATCTCGTAGAACAAGCCACAAGGTTTGCGTCCACCCAACAACTGGACGAGTCGTCCCGATACCTGGGCAGACTCAATGAGGTCCTTGCCGTACATCTCGTAGTCGATTCCAAATGTGAACCAACGCAGGGCCCAGTCGACCTTCCAGCCGACCTTGGCGTGGCCGTCGAGCACGCTGGACTCCCCTTCATGATCACAGCCCGGAAGATCTCCTGAGCGACCCCCGTCACAACGGAATGAGACCGTGCTTCGGTCGGGGTGATAGTCGGTGACGCTGGTGCTGAGGTTTCGGCCACATGATGGGCACACCACCATGAAGGGGGACCAGCCCTCGCGGCTCGCCGGTCGAAGTGTGGGCAGGATGATGTCCAGCACCGAGTCGACCCGTTCGAGGAGAAGCTGCATTCCCTCGTTGAACTGACCGGATTTGTAGCACTCTGTGGACGAGCGAAAGGTGTACTCGAATCCGAAGGAGTCGAGGAATTCGCGGAGCCGACGATTCATGTGTGCGGAGAACGACTCGTCCACACCGAAGGGGTCGGGGATCGAAGAGAGCGGTTTGCCCAGATGGGGCTCGATGGCCTCACGATTTGGCACGTTAAGAGGCACCTTGCGCAGGCCATCCATGTCATCGGAGAAGGCCACCAGGCGGGTTGGTCGGTCTGACAGGCTGCGAAAGGCTCGTCGGATGAACGTGGTGCGTGCTACCTCAGCGAAGGTGCCGATGTGAGGCAGCCCTGAGGGGCCAAAACCGGTCTGAAAGAGCACCTCGCCGTCACCTTCTGGCAGGCTCTGGAGCAGAGCCTGCGCTTCCTTGATCGGCCAGGGTTGGTTCTTGTTCGACACGGCTTCCTTCAACCTCTGCTAGATGGGGGCTTCCTCGGCGGGCGGACAGTATCAGGCTTGTTGGCAGCTTGGTACCCCGTGTTTTCACCCTTGCCCTTCCCTCGGCTACCATCCTGCTTACTGCGGCCTAAGCGAAGGGAGTGTGGCTCATGACCAAAGCCTCTGGGAGCGCCTGGCTCGATGGCCGAATCGTGCCCCTGTCGGAAGCGCGTGTCCCCGTCAGTGACCGCGGCTTCCTGTTTGCTGACTCCGTGTTCGAGACGGTGCGTACCTACGATCACGTTCCGTTCCTATTGGGTGATCATCTTGATCGCCTACGGCGCTCGGCAAAGAAGCTGATGCTTCCTGTGCCTTGGAGCGACCAGAAACTCGTTGATGTGGTGGCAGGTCTCCTGGCTGATTGGTCTGCGGGCGAGGAGGCTGTACTTCGAATCATGGTGACTCGGGGCGAGGGAGGTCATGGCATTGCGCTGCCTGAGCCTCAGATCCCGCGGCTGGTCGTGCTCTGTCGCCCTCTCGCTGTGCTGAGCAGGGAACTCTACGAGCGCGGGGTGAAGGTGGTGCTGCCCAGCGCCACTCGCGGCAAAGACCACGCCGTGCCCGCTGACGTGAAGTCTGGTTCGTACCTGGCCAATGTGCTCGCGCTCGCTGAGGCGCGGTCGCAGGGAGGCTTTGAGGCGTTGCTTCGCGGGGCCGACGGTTCGATAAGTGAGGCGAGCACCAGCAATCTCTTCCTGGTGAAGAACGGCACTCTGCTGACTCCAGGCATTGGCGACCATATCCTGCCCGGCATTACTCGCTCGTTGGTTCTATTGCTGGCGCGATCGATGAACCTCATTGTGTCGGAAGAGCCCATCACCGACTTCCAGCTCCTGTCAGCGGACGAGGTGTTCCTGACCTCGTCGCTCAAAGAGGTGCTTCCCGTCCATTCGGTCGGAGATCATGTGGTCGGTCGTGCGGGGCCGGGCCCCCTGACTTCAGAGCTCATGGAGGCCTTCGCGAGCAGGGCGAGAGAGTTGAGCTCCCAGGCAGTGATGCGTCTGAGCGAGGCGCTGCCCTCGTGAACTGGAGTAGGCCCGCCGCCTGGTGCCTGGTCGTGTTACTGGCCGTGTTGCTGGCCTGGAAGACCACCGAAGGGCAGATGGGTGTTCCGCCTTCTTCCCTGGGCCTGATCGGGTTGGTGGCTTCGCTTGGCCTGTTGCTTTGCTCGGCAGGGTGGCTGGAGGTCCACGACCTGGGGCGCGGCGGAAAGGTCCTGCTCTGTCTCAGCGTGCTGTCGCTGGGGGTCGTGGGGGCGCAGGATTTTCTACGTCCCGGAGTCACGCACGGTCACGACATTGGCTATCACCTCTGGGCCCTCTGGAGCACCTGGAGGTGCGTGCTGGATGGGGACCTCATCCCTCGCTGGAACCCATACCTCGGTCTGGGGATGCCTCTCCTCCAGTTCTATTCACCGCTCTCGTATCTGAGCGCATGGCCCGCACAGCTGCTCGGTGCTTCGCCGGTGCAGGCGCTGTCTGTGCTGATGGTGGTCGGCCAGGTGCTCACTGCCGCAAGCACCATTGCGGCGCTTCGTTGGCTTGGGGCTTCGTACTCAGCTGGTCTGCTCGGTGCTGCCGTGGCCGTGTTGGCTCCCTATCACCTGCTCGATCAAACCTTGCGAGTCGCCCTCGCCGAGAACCTCGCGCTGTCTCTCTTGCCCTTGCTCCTGGCCGCTGTGTGGAAGCTGGGGCGCGGCGATGAGCCGAGGGCGGCCTGGGTCGTTGGACTGTGTGCCGGCGCCTTGTTGCTGACTCATGTTCTGACTCTGTTTGTGATGGTCTTTGTCGGCGCACCGGTTTTCTTCTTCGCCGCGCTTCGGGCGCGTCGGTCCGGTGTCGCGGTGTCGTCGCGGCTGGCAGCGCTGTCGTTATGTGCGCTGATGACGGTGGGTGCGACGGCTGCGTGGTGGTTGCCAGTGGTCGTCGAGGTAGACCACACCGCAGTGCAGCGCCTCTCGCGACCTGGACGGGCTATCTCGCCACTGGCCGCCACCGCTTCAGAGCCCATTCACCGCCGGGCGTGGCAGCGCTATGGCATCCGCTACAAGATCGGCGCGGTGGATGATCCTGGCCGCTCGATGCCTCTGTACTTCGGCTGTGTTCTTCTCGCTCTCCTGCTCCTGGGACTCGTCGCGCCACGGCACCTCGATGCCGCTTCGAGTTCAGGGGATCTTCCGCACCCCCGACTGTTCGCTGTTCTGGGTCTTCTCGCCTTGCTTTTTGCAACCTGGCCAACGGCCCGCTTGCTCGATGGAGTGCCACTCATTGGTCGCATCATGTTTCCCTGGCGACTGTACGGTCCTGCCAGCATCTGTGCTTCGTTGTCTGCTGGCCTTGCCTTTGACCGGTTCATGCCTGTTCGCCCGTCCAGACGCCTCGCGGTGTTGGCGCTCAGCCTGGCTGCGGTTGCCTGGGACAGCTCCCCGTACCTGGGCGCACCGGCTCGCTATCCCGATCATGAAGGCCTGGGAGCGGTGAGCTTCGCGGGGTCGGCGGTCCTGCCGCTCGCTCTTCCGCGCGATTCCTTCGTCCGGGTCGAAGACCTGACACTCCCACCGTCGGACTATGACTGGAGCCTGGCAAAGTCGCGTCGAGTCTTCCCCGAGGACATGTCCGTCGAGCTTCGCGAGCGATACGGAAAGATCAGCAAGCCACCTTCCCTTGCCCGCTCCCAGAGCTATCACGCCTCGTACCGGGTGCTTCGGGGTCGATCGGGACTGCATCGGCTTGAGCCTCAGCCGTATGTGTCGTTCCGTCCGAGTGGCGGGGACTACCGTGGGCTTCCCGGTGCCCAGATAGAGCGTGAACCCGAGCGATTGCGTGTGAAGCTCCCTGCGAGCCAACGGGGTGGCAATGTGCGCATCTCGGAGGCCTGGTTTCCTGGTTGGATGGCTCGGGTCGACGGTGGAGCATGGAGTCGCGCTCTTCGCTCCGAGTCCCTGCTTGCCGTGACGGCCCCCGCTGGCGCGCAAGAGGTTGAGTTCTGCTACTTCGTAACGCGACCCTGGCAACGGCCTGTCGGTCTATCGATCACCTGGCTCAGTCTCGCTCTGCTGGGTTGGCGAAGGGCTCGTGGCTCTAGACGGGAGTCTTGAGGCGCTTGTCCCAGGGGATGAACTGGTTGGCCTCATAGGTGTCGAACAGGGCCCCCCAGGGGCTACTCCTGCGCCACTCGTCCAGCACCTGTCGCCCACCTCCGAGTGGGAACCAGATGTAGTCGTGGTAGATGAAGCTACCAAAGATGAACGCGTAGACCAGCGGTGTCTGGAAGGCGAGCTTGTGGAGCGCCTTGAGGGGGCCGAACCAGAGCATGTCGCCTACCTTGCTGGCCATGTTGTCACCCACTGAGAAGCCCCAGTTGCTCTGACGAACATCCACGCCTTCCTCGACGATCTCGATCTCCTCGATGCGTCCCACGCCAAGGCCCCGCTCGTGGGCGAGGCGGATGTAGTCCAGGCTCATGGGGTCGAAGCCCATCAGGTGGCTGGAAACCGCGTCGATGGCGACTGAATCACCGCCGGCCAGGAGCAGGTCTTTCTGCACGGGGACCATGGTGCGCGGTCCGGGGCCGTTGCCTGCTGTGGTGCCGTCGGTGACAGTGAAGATTCCGGTGTGAATCTCCTGTTGGATGGCGAGCAGGTCGACGAGCGTCTGGTGGATGGTCGGATGGCAGTAGTGGCGATTGCTCGGGAGCAGACCGCCAAAGGCGTTCTTCATCGAGCCCGTGGTGGTGGTGTAGATGTGGCACTTGACCGTCGGCAGGTGCACAACATTCTTGCCCGCGAAGTAGTTGGGGATCTTGATGCCCTGAGGGTAGACATTGTTCAGAGTGATCATCTCAGCTTGGGGCCGATAGACCTCAAACTGCATGTCTCGTGGCTCGAAGTTGTAGCGAATAGGTACCTGGTAGCGGTAGAGCACCGGCAGGTAGTTATTCAGTCGCTCGCCCTTGTAGGCATCGGTCACGACGGTCTTGTTCTGTACACAGACCAGGTCTTCAAAACCGCCGGCTCGTAGCCCCAGGATGGTGCCCTCGAGCTGCCAGGGGGTGGTGTTGGCCGCCGGATAGTTGAGGTGCCACGAGATGTTGTCCTTGATCATCGTCTTGGCGTCGGGATCGAGGTAGTCCTGAAAGTCGGCCATCTTCATGACCTTCTGGACATCCTCGACTGCCGATTCTGGACGGGTCTTGAGAACTGCAACTTTGGCGCGCTTACTCATGCGGCGCACCATAGCAGCCTGTATTCTTCCCGCCATGTCCTCTTCACCTGTTCTTCTCGGCCTGGATCGACTCCTCTCAGAAAACCTTCATCTCCTGCGCGGCAAGCGGGTGGGGCTGGTGTGTAATGCCTCCACCGTGACGGCTGGCGTGGAGCACGCCGCTGATCTGTTCGCCAGGCATGAAGAGTTCCAGCTCGTGCGGCTCTTTGGCCCCGAGCATGGCCTGCGCGGCGATGCACAGGACATGATCGCTGTTGCCGAGGTGGTTACAGATCCCTGGACGGGCGTCGAGCTTCACTCCCTGTACGGCACCAGCGAGGCTTCGCTACGACCGGACCCACAGCTGATGGCAGACCTCGATGTGGTTGTCTTCGACATCCAGGACGTGGGCGCTCGCTACTACACCTACGTCTACACGATGGCGTTTTGCATGGAGGCGGCTGGCAAGGTCGGTGTGCCGGTCATAATCTGCGACCGCCCGAATCCCATCGGTGGCGTGGCTGTCGAGGGGAACACTGTGCACGAGGGATTCGGATCATTTGTCGGCCAGTTTCCCATCGCTAACCGTCACGGCATGACCGCTGGTGAGCTCGCTCACTTCTTTCGCGACGAGTGCGGCGTGTCCTGCGAACTCACGGTGGTGAAGATGCACGGTTGGCGACGTGAGATGTTCTATGACGAATGTGGTCTCCCCTGGGTGCAGCCCTCGCCCAATATGCCCACTCTCGACACGGCGTTTGTGTATCCGGGCATGTGTTTCTTCGAGGGGACGCTCCTCTCTGAGGGGCGCGGTGCTACTCGCCCTTTTGAGGTGATCGGCGCGCCCTATATTGATGGCCAACGCTGGGCAGCTGATGCGCATCGCCGCCTCGAGGCGGCTGGCGAAGGGGGTGTGGTGTTTCGCCCCCTCGTCTTTCAGCCAACCTTCCACAAGCACGGTGGCCTGCCGTGCGGTGGTGTGCAGCTGCACGTGACTGATCGCAGGGCATTTTCGCCAGTACTTGCCGCGACAGCGCTTCTGCAGTCGGCATGGCACCTCTGGCCCGATGACGTGCAGTGGCGTACCGAGGTCTATGAGTTCGTCGAAGATCCCATCGCCATCGACCTCCTCGGCGGCAGTGATGCCCTCCGGCATGAGATAGAGCAGGGGGTTCCGCTCACGCAGGTTCGAGCGCGATGGCAGGATGAGGTGCAGACGTTCCTTGAAGGGCGGAATCGTCACCTTCTCTACTAGACGACTGGTACCTGGTGCTGTGGTCTATTGGCGTAGTCTGTCCCTGATCCCATTCTTGTTGCTGGTCCTCTTGATGAGTTCATGTCTTCGTGATGTGTTCGGTGCGTCGAATCCAGCTCATGCTGTTGAGGTCGGAGGCAAGATGTCTTAGCCCCTGGATGTAACGGCTCGCTCCCTCCCAGGTGCTGAGCCGCCACCGGGCGAAATTGCCTCTCGCCTGGCAGAAGCCTGGACTGGCCTTGGGGATGGCTACCAGCCCCGCACACGGCACTGGGCCGAAGATGGATCGCCGCTTCTTACCAATAGGCTGTTCCTGGAGTCGAGTCCCTATCTCCGGCCGCTGGTTCGGATCGCGCGCGGGCATCCCGGCTGTTCCTTGACCAACTCGCGAAGCAGTTCGTCCCCAACCGGGTGGTCATCACCGTCCGCGAGGGCGAGGAGCAAGAGGCTCTCGCCAAGCTGGTCCCTATGGTCGAAGGTAAGGTGGCCCGCGACAGCACGTTGACTGCCTATCTTTGTGAGCGTGGCGTATGTAAGCAGCCCACCACCGAGGTGGATGAACTTAGGTCGTTGCTGGCTGGGGAGAGGGACTGAGACCCAGGTCGGTCGACCTAGACGCCTCGAAGACTACTGCTAAGCCTCGAAGACTACTGCTAAAGCAGGCGCGCTAGGACACGCGGCGCAAGACGGTAACGATGAGAGGCTCTCCTGCGGCACTCAGCGCCGCCTGGACTACCTGCTTGGCTCCCGGAATCTTGGTGCTGTAGTCGCTACCATCCACAACTGTCGGGAGGGATAGACGGCTTGGCCCTGGAACCAGACCCTTGAGACTCCCGCCAACCATGTTTGCGAGCTCACCAACAGCATCCTGTAGTTCTTCCCGAGTGACTTCATCGACTTCCATGTCGAACATGAACGCCGTGGTGTTCATCGCCAACGCGAAGGAGCAACTCACGACGATGGCTCCTTCCCACTCGCCGGTGATCTGGACACATCCCGTCAAAAACCGTCCAGAAAGCGTGGGCGCCTCTTCCCCTCTATTTTCGAGCTCTTGTTCAACCAAGGCCATCCAGACGGTTCTGGTGACCTGCTCGACATCATCTGGGCTCAGAGCGTAGCTCATTTCTGCATCCTAACTGTGGAGCCTGAAGAATGGGGCTCGGCTGTCTTCAATTCGTTCAAACTGCGGTGCAGTCATCAGTCCTGCCTCAGATTTTGTTATTCCTCTATCTCTGCTTCCTGCTTT
>CAZEIY010000044.1:13139-17849 GCA_964512375.1 uncultured Rickettsiales bacterium
TCGCTTCGGCTAACCTATCCAAGATCTGAGTGTGATTGTCAACGTCGACTTTCGACAGAACATTCGCCAGAAAGACTACGTCAAAGGGGCCATCATCTAGTGGCTGAGTGGTGATATCCCAGCACTTGAAGTTCACCCAGCCCTTTGGAGGGTCCTTGATCGCCCAGAGGCGCCCCGAGCGTTCGAAGTACTTGATTAGAAGCATCGCAGGCAGTCCGCGCTGGACAACAATCTGCTCGTATGCTCCCGAGCGGGCGGCTTCAATAAGCTCTTGCGAGGGGTCCACCGCGGTGATCTCAACATCCCAATCAGAGAGGATGGGGAAGTTCTTGGTGAGCGTAAGCGCAATGCTGTACGGCTCTTGTCCCGAGGAGCAAACAGTGGAGAGGATACGCAGCTTGCGGCTTGCCGCTCTGCTCTCGAGAAATTCCGGCAGAACCGTCGTTCGCAAGACCTCGAAAGGCATCACATCACGGAAGAAAGAGCTGGAAGTTCGAGTCATTCTCGGTGCGTCACTTCGGCTTCCGTAAGGGCCAACGGTTCGGTCCCAGAGGCGTGCTTTAGTCTCCAACGATTGGCTAGTACCATGTTTTTCGCGTCCACAGCAACCAGCGCTCAGGCGGTCGTCATCATGACAGGGAGATACGCCTGACGCTACTTGAAGGGGAAATATCGTGAGGAGCAAGAGAGTGGGGATATTGTTGGAGAGGACGACATTTGTGGCGCTCAAGTGATGAAAATCGTTGGCAGGGATCCATCCCTGCTGCCATTCACGTAGAATGCCAATCGGCGCGCATTCTGAGGCGCCTGGGGTGGACATATTCCCTACTGAATGGACGCTGATGCTGAGCGGTTCTACGGAACGCTCGCGGACTTAGAGAATGGAGTTAAGACATGCACGTGGGTACGCGTTTTCCGGCCCGCTCCAAGCGTGACCGTATCGCTTGGACACAGCGGCTGACTACCAAAGTTGCCGGAATGGCAGGAGCAACGACCGCCATCATCCTGGTAGTTGCAACGTTCTTCGGTTACTCGGCCACTCAGGACGCGATGGTGGCTGCCGAGCAGCGCCATGCAGAATCGATCGCCGAGCTGGTTGCTACCGGAACTCGTGATGGAGTGCGGCAGAACAGCCCGGAACTAGTCACAGCAGCGCTTCAGGAGTTGGTGAGCAATCTCGAGAACCTCAAAGAAGCCAAGATAATGAGCTCGAATAACAGGTCGCTAGCGACGAGGTTTGGGGCTGCTCAAGCTTCTGCCGTCTATCTGACGGCTGCCGTAGACGTCCAATCAGTACGTGGTGGCATCAAGTTGGGCACGGTGTCCGTCAAGATTTCGAGAGAGGCTCTCGACGATGCCCTCCGAACCCAGCGAAATCGAACCCTCCTAGCCACAATTCTTGGCGCATTCCTCTCGTACATGCTGGTGACCTTTCTCGTGACGCAGTTGGCACTTCGGGCCATCTTCAAGACGATTGATGTTCTTGATCGCGTGCAGGATGGCGATCTGCGGGCGCGACTGGATATCGGCAGCAACGATGAACTCGGCTACATGGAGAGCTTCCTTAATGGGGCACTCGAGAAGATGCGGAACACCTTCGCGATCATGGGCGGTACCTCGGAACGACTCGCCGCGAACGCGACCGAACTGGGACGCATCTCTCAGGCCATGCGCTCCAGCGCTCTCACGACGGCGAGCCAGGTGTCCGAGGCCAAGGACGCTGCCGAGATGGTCAACGACTCCGTTCATACGGTGGCGGACTCTGCGCAGCAGATGAATGAGAGTATCCGCAGCATCGCCGAGAGCGCCCACCAGGCCGCCGATGTAGCGACTACTGCTGTAGACATGGCGCGCGAGACGAACGCTACGGTCCGCAAGTTGGGTGAGAGCAGTACTCAAATCTCGAATGTCATCAAGGTGATTACCTCGATCGCCCAGCAGACCAACCTTCTCGCGTTGAACGCCACCATTGAGGCTGCTCGAGCGGGTGAGGCAGGTAAGGGTTTTGCGGTCGTTGCAAATGAGGTCAAAGAGTTGGCTGAAGAGACCGCCAGTGCGACTGAGGACATTGCCAAGAACATTGATCGTATCCAGAGCGATACTCAGAGTTCGGTGGCCGCTATCGCTCAGATCAGTGAGGTCATCGACAAGGTCAATGACATCCAGAAGAGCATCGCTGATGCTGTCGAGAATCAGAGCACGACAACCCGCGAGATTGGTCGTCATGTGACCGAAGCAGCGCATCGGTCAGCCTCGATCACAGTGTTGCTCGGTAAGGTGACCGATGCGGCGGACAGTACGAGTCACGGCGCTGACTCCACCGAGAACTCTGCCGCTGAGTTGAGCCAAATGGCCAACGAAATGCAGCGTATCGTTGGTCAGTTCGAGTTCTAAGCGAGGTCTGGAAGGGCGATGAGCGAAGAGGAGGACGACGACGGACTCCAGGAAGTTATCGACGAGTTCGTAGCGGAGAGCTACGAGGGACTCGATCAGATCGACAACGACCTGGTAGTCCTTGAGGCGGATCCCGAGGCCGGCGAGGTGCTCGCTCGGGTCTTTCGGGCTCTGCACACCATCAAGGGTACCTGCAGTTTTCTTGACTTTGGCATCCTCGAGAGCGTGAGCCACTCGGCCGAGACTCTGCTCAGTAAGATGCGAGACGGCACGATCATCGCGGATGCGACGATCATCAGCGCCCTCCTCGAGGCGAGTGACTCGATCCGCGCGATGCTTGAGCATATCGAGACCGACGGAAATGATCGCGTTGCTGATTACACAGCGTTGGAGGCTCGGCTCAATGCTCTTGCTGCTGGGGAAGAGGTCTCCCCGCAGGACGAATCGACCCCACCAGCTGCCCCGTCCACCGAGGCAGCGCCTGCACAACCAGAGGAATCTCCGGGATCGGTTCCTGCTGAGGCTGCTGCGAAGGAAGCACCGGCGACTCCTGCAACTACTCCGGTCCCTGCAGCCGCTCCAGCCCTTGTCGATGACGATGATGATGATGATGGCTTCGGAGAGATCATCAAGGAGTTCCTCGCGGAGAGCTTTGAGGGTCTTGACCAGGTAGACCAGGATCTGGTCGTCCTGGAGTCGGTGCCCGGAAATCGCGAAGTGCTCGATCGAGTCTTCCGTACGATTCACACCATCAAGGGCACCTGTAGTTTTCTTGATTTCCCCAAGCTCGAGTGGTTGAGCCATGCTGGCGAGAACCTCTTGAGCCGCCTCCGGGATGGTTCACTGCTGGCGAACAAGGAGAACATCGAAGCACTGCTCGAGCTTGCCGATGCTCAGCGCGAGATTCTCGCTTCCATTGAGGGGGCGGGCAGCGAAGGACTTGGCGAATACGGCACCCTCGCCGACCGGCTGAACGATCTGGCGGATGCCGATGGTGGAGGGGATGATGAGGAGGCGCCTGCCACACCTGTCGCCGCTGCTGCTCCTACACCCGCCGCTGCTGCCCTTGAAGCTGCCAAGGCAACAGTGGGCGCGACGACGACATCGACGACCTCCAGTACAAGTGCCTCTTCAGGAACGGACAGGAAGCGTAATGCGGCGCCCCGAAGTGCCAGCCCAGAACCGCAGATCGCAGAGAGTTCGGTGCGTGTGGATGTCACGCTGCTTGACCAGCTAATGAACCTCGTCGGTGAACTCGTCCTGGCCCGCAACCGAGTACTCGAGTTTGGGCCGGTGCACGACAATCGAAGCTACAACACGACGATTCAGCAACTCAATCATATTACGTCGGAGCTCCAGGGTGGGGTTATGAAGACACGCATGCAGCCTATTGGCGATGTGTGGAAGAAGTTTCCTCGACTGGTCCGTGACTTGACGCGTGCTTTTGGCAAGAAGGCACAGCTTGAGATGATCGGCGCCGAGACGGAGCTGGACAGGAGTCTTCTACAGGCCATCCGGGACCCGCTCACCCACGTGATTCGGAACGCAGTCGACCATGGAATCGAGATGCCATCCGCGCGCGTGGCTTCCGGAAAGCGGGAGCAGGGTACCGTGATGCTCAAGGCCTATCACCAGGGCGGTCAGGTGATCATTGAGGTGGTCGATGACGGTGCTGGCATGAATGTGGCCAAGGTTCGCGAGCGGGCGGTGTCGAGGGGGCTCGCGCCACCCGAGGTTGTCCGCGCGATGAGCGACCGCTCGGCGAGATCGATGCGGTAGGTCGCATCGGGGCCACCCTCGAGGGTGCAGCCCTCGCCGCCGTTTTGGGTGTCGGTGGCGAGGATCTTCCCCATGGTGTCCTCGGTCGTCCCGCTGACTACGACCGGCCCGTCGGTGACCTCGAGGCTCACGGGGCTATCGCAGTCGTCGTTGACCGGCGGGGTCGACTCGGTGAAGGGGTAGATGACGTAGACATAGGCCTTCAGCTCACCGCCGAGGCCGCCGGTCTCCACAATCTCCACCGTGTGCTCACCGAGGGTCCAGTCGGTGACGTTGGTCAGGTCGATCTGACCGGTCGACCAGGCGTCCTTGCCGGTCGCGCCCCAGGTGCCGGTAGCGACGTCGTAGTTCGAGGCGTCCATGGCGTTGGGGTTGCCAATGGTCGCGGTCACGTCGACGCCGTCGACGTGGAACTGCACGTTTCTGGGCGCCCGGCTGTACTGATAGATGGTGTCCTCGACCAGCTGGTAGCCGCGCAGCGAGGAGTCGTTGTCCGAGATCCACAGGGTCTTGCCGTCAAAGGAGAGATTGCTGACG
>CAZEIY010000045.1:0-2543 GCA_964512375.1 uncultured Rickettsiales bacterium
CCGGCTCGGGCTCCGGCTCGGGCTCGGGCTCCGGCTCGGGCTCGGGCTCGGGCTCGGGCTCCGGCTCCAACGCTCGAAGGAAGGCAGGTGCCTGGGCTGCCAGCCATGCCGTCGGTTGAATGACACTGGGAACGGCGAGAGACAACGGCAGGGGCAGTGGCTCATCCTCGAGCCGAACCATCGCTGATAACGACGGGAGAACTTCGCTCTGTTCTTGCGCCACAACCGCTGCAGGGACAACAGGGGTCTCCTCTGACAGCTGGCTAGGCGACGAGTCAGAGGTCTCCGAGGGAACCTCGAGCGATATGCGCTTGCGGCGATTCCATGACCCGGCGCCCATCCCCTGAGACGGACGACTACTGCTGCGTCTGCTCCACCACATAACTATTCAACTCGGCGATCGCTACACCCGACTTCGAGAGCGCATAGTCCCGAAGAGATGACAAGGCGGCGCCTGGCTCACCTCGGGTGATCACATAGAGGTTGCGAAAGAGCATCGACTCTGGGACGGCCACATCCTCGGGAAGGTGCATGCGCCTCTTGCCGTCAATTCCCACGATAGCGAGGGTCTTCACTCCAGCTACCGACGAGGACGCGGCCAACCCCAGCCCCACGGGGTCACTGGAAACCGCGCGAGTCACTCCAACGTCCGACGGCATCGTCTGTACGCGCTCGGAGACAGAGGCCCCTTCGAGAATCCCCTCTACAGCCACAAAACTCGACGCGGATCGTTCCCCAGCGTACAGGTGAACCTGTCCTTCGAAGTTACCGAGCTGGGCCCAGTCTCTCACCTCTCCGGTGAGCAGGTCGATTGCTCGGTCCAACGGGACGACATTGATGGGATTATCTGAGTGAGTGATGAGCACCACTGCGCAGCGGGCCAGCGGCTCCCAGCTCAAGGTAGTACGCGCCACCAACCCATCTCCTCTCGAGTAACGCTCTTCTGCATCGTTGGGGATGCGGTGGAGGATGGCAGCATCGACACGGCCATCGATCAACGCTGTGATCGCCTGGCCCTCGTCCCGAACTACCAACTCGGGCATAGCCCCCCCCATCTGATTGTGCCGAGCCGTGCTCCAGCCACGGACGATTGCCTCGGCATCGTGGCTGACGGCAAGAACGACGTGGGTCTGCTTTCTGGTCTCTTCGGGAGTGCTCTGCCGGGCAGCTATCCTGGCGTCGTGAACTTTGAAGACGTCACTATCAGAAGGTCCACATCCAACAAGAGATAGTGAGGCGCAGAGCAGAAGAGATAGAGAGACCGTCCCCATCTTCCAGAGCTTGACCACTGTCAGCCCGAGAACCGCGAACATCCAAGCTCCTCCCACGACCAGAGTAATGAGCAACGGAACGTGTTTCCAGAGTGGAACGGCCGCACCAGCTCGGAACTGCTCTGCTGTCCCCACGTGGGAATACCACTGCCAGGGAAAGATCAGAGAACACAGGTAGACAAGACCCACCGCAGCGAGCAATCGGCCGATCGCAGGAGGGCTCAGACCGCTGGACAGGCGTCGACCCACAAAGAAGCCACCCACTTCGAGGGCAACTCCGAGCACCAGAGCCAGACCGACTCGACCCTCCACTTCTGACCAATACCACCACGACCAGTCCGGCCAGGCCACAAGCAACGCAGCAGTGAAAGGCAGCCAGGAAGCAAGAAAGCCGTTGCGCGCAATTCGTTGCGCCTCAACGCGCAGCGCTCCAGTGCCATTGGCACCAAGATTCGCCGCGACGCCTATTCCGAAGCACATCACTGTGTCCTGAGCGACCGTCATGTTGGTAATGCTATCCTGCCGGCCGTGAACGACGCTACCCAAGAGAGTGAGCCTGTCGAACCACAGTTGCTCCGATTGACCATCAATGGCCGACCCTGGCGTGGTGCAGTCGACCAGCATGCGCTGCTGCTCGATGTGATTCGCTACCAGATTGGCCTCACTGGAACCAAGCGGGGCTGTGACATGGGTACCTGCGGCTGCTGTGCCGTCCAGATCGACGGACAGCCCCGCCTGTCCTGCCTGACCATGGCACTTGACTGCGAGGGTTCGCAGGTCCGAACGATTGAAGGAGTCCAGTCAGGCCCTCTCCTCTCAGCACTACAAGAGGCCTGGGTATCCACGGGTGCGTCACAGTGCGGATTCTGCTCCCCTGGATTCATCATGGTAGGTGAGGCACTTCTCGACCGAAACCCCAAGCCCAGTGGGCAGGAGGTGCGAAGAGCCGTCTCAGGCAACCTGTGCCGCTGCACCGGGTACGTGAAGATCGTCGAAGCCTTTATGGTGGCAAGCGGCCAGGCCGAAGCCGGCGAGAAGGGTGACATCACCCCCGGGACGCCGGCGCTCAGCGAAGACGCCGGCAAGAGCTGACTTTGCGCTCTCCAGCGGCGAGAACAGATGCCGCACTCCCGAGTACTGGACCCGCAGCGCTAGTAGCCGCCACCCTTCTCATCGGGCTGGGAAGCTGGCTGCGATACGAGCACCTGCCTTTCCACCAGAACCTCTGGGCGATCGACTGGCTCGGCTACTACGAGGACCAGGCCCGAGACC
>CAZEIY010000045.1:2553-14934 GCA_964512375.1 uncultured Rickettsiales bacterium
CCTCGCGTTCGAGTCGCACCTTCTCCTCGCAGAGCCCCCCCAGCTCCTCCTCACGGCTGTGGCTGACTGCATTGCTGGTCATCGTCGCCGCAATCGTCGCCGCAGGGGCCTGGCTTCGACTGCAGCAGCAACCCTTCCATCAAAACCTGTGGGCCATCGACTGGCTCGGCTACTACGAGGACCAGGCCCGAGATCTTCGCAGCCTCGATCTCTTCGGGTACCTGCTGCGCTGGGAGGGGCTACACCCACCGCTCTCAGGGGTGATCCACGGGGGCATGTCAGCCCTGGGTCTGGGACTGCCCATCCACTGGGCGGCGACTATCGCGGCGACACTCGCTGGGCCCCTGATTCTTGGGCTCGCTGGGGCGCGGCGACTTGGCGGCAGTGCCCTCGTCTTAACCCTGTTGTGGGTCGGACTTTCTCCACTGCAGTCCAACTATGGCCTCAATACGACTCCCTATCCCTGGCTCCTGCTCATCGTTGGTGCCTCCACCGTAGGCGTACTCCAGATTCTCAGAGGCGCACGCGGCCGACTTCTCCTCCTCGGCGGACTGCTCTCAGCCGCAGCAATTCAGATTCATGTGCTGGCACTCGCGGTAGTTGTCGCACAAGCCATCGTTCTGCTCGTCACCCAGCGCAAACTGCGACCAGGCCGACACGGAGAGGCCAACCCCTGGTGGATTCCCGTCGGGCTCTCTTCGACAGTGCTCTGCTGGAACGCTCTCTCCATGACCCTCGATTCCTGGACCTTCCATGTCGCCCAGGCCAGCGACGGTTGGTTCACCGAGGTAACCCTGGCTCTTTCCAGCCGCTTCGGCGCTCCCCAAGACAAATATCTGATCATCGCAGTCGTAGGGGCCGGCATCCTGGGAGGACTCCTCCGCGGGCCCAGAGTCCCCATTGCGCTGCTCCTCCTCGAAGCGGTCGGCACCCTGCTCGCCCTTGGACTGTTCTTTGAGGTCAACGTCGCTGACCCGCGTCTCGTCCACTACTACGCCCTGCCGCAAATGTTGCTCTGCACAGCAGGTGCCTGGGGCACAGTCGGCTTCGCCCGCAGTCTGGGCACTCCCCACAAACAGGCCATCGTGGTCGCCTTGAGCATCCTCCTCAGCGGTCCATGGGTGCTGTCCACGTTCGAACGCAGCCAACAGCGCAACGAGTATGCTCAGGAACAGATCTTGAACTCATCTGGCGCAGAGATCCGAAAGATCTTCGAAGCCGCCGGTCAAGGCGATGTCGTCGCCTACTTCTGGGATAACCAGTTCCTCAACGATGAGAGTGACCACCTCGACCCGGTTGCGGCGCTCTGGCCCGCTTGGCGGCTGGGCCGACCCTGCTTCGATGTGGATATGCCGCCCCACCACTGCAACGCACACGCGGGCAGCATGTTCTTCTTCTCACCAAGCGCACAGACCGGACGCGACGGCGACAGGAAAATCCCGTTCGCAGAAATGGAAGAAGGCTTTCGCCGTATCGTGAACCTCAGTCAGCCACCTGGCCGAACGGTCATCATTGTCTCTCCGGGACCAGACGCCCCACCACGACCGTGGCCAATGGAAGACTGGCTTGTCGAACTCGGAGCGACTGTTTCGCCCTCGCTACCAGGAGGGGTTCTCGTGTTCTCGACACCCATCGGCGCCCGGGCCGAGCCGCCTCCCCCGCTGCATCACTGAGTCATACGCACAGCGAGCAGTAAGAGAACTATTCCGCGCCTGTCCTGACGCGAATTACCAGATCACTGCGCTGCCTCAGGCAGTTAAGTTTGGAAACTCCCAGCAGTTTCATATGCTTGGCTGCGATCCAATCTCTCAAAACGTATCGACGGGAGTCCAACAAAGGTCTATTCTAGAATCGTGAAGGAATCCTGACGCAATTGCCCTGGGGAGGGGCGGAAGCGAGGGTTGAGGGATGAACGGCCAGAGAAGCTGGACAAAATGGATGCTTGGCGCCTGTGCGGCTGTCGTTCTGGCGGGGGCTGGTGTCGCCTTCCTGCCCAACGACGATGATGCTTCGTGTTGGCACGCGATGTGGCTCGCAAGAGAAGCATGGAACGGCACCGACGTCGAGTTGGCAGCTCTTCAGCAGCGATTGAGTACGTTGCAGACGCACGCAAGTGATGAATCCGTACGCGGTCGCATGCAAGCCGAATGGGAACTGTGGGCGGCTGCGCGCCAGGCATCAAATGTTGCCGCGATGCAGAGCGACCGCGCACCACTAACAGCGAAGGCCACCTCTCAGACAGCCCTTGAGGCGTGCTGGCGGGCTCGGGACAACACAGACCCCGTACCAGTCGCTAACGGTCTGCCCGGACGCACGTACAAACCAGGAGCCCTGGTGGTGAGGGCCTGTGAAGAGGCCGCTGCTCGCAGCGAAGTATCCTGGAAGGCCTGCGAGCACAAGAGCAAGAACGGCTATCAGATGTCTCTTCTTGGCGGGCCGTCGGACTACAGTTTCTTCGGTGGTGGCTGCTTCGGTTTTTGACGTACTCTGCCGCCCCCCTGATTGCCCTGACAGGTGCTTCCGGCTTCCTCGGTAGTCGCGTGCACGCTGCCGCGCTAAGAGCCGGCCGGCCCTGTCGCGTTCTGAGCCGAGGTAGCGGGATCTTGCCTTCCTGCAGCGAACACTGCGATGTCATTCGAGGTGACCTGCGCCAGGCGAGAGCATTGGACCAACTGGTGGACGGCGCCGAGGTCCTAATCCATATGGCCGCAGCCATGGGCAGCAACGACGATGTCCTCCTCCACCAGGTGAATGGTGAGTGCAGCCGCGCCCTCTTCGAAGCTGCCAGCCGAGCAGGCGTCCGGCGCATCGTCCTGGTAAGCACCATGGCTGCTCTACGACCCGAGGACGGACCCTACGCCTCAAGCAAGGCGCTGGGACAAGTGGCCCTGGGGAACTTCACAGGCACATCCATCACCCTTCAACCTCCGCTCATCTACGGCGCCGGGTCGCAAGTCAGCTCGACGATCGCGCGCCTGGCTCGCTTCAGGCTGGTTCCCGTAATCAATTCGAGCGCTGCCCTCTACCCGGTCCACGTCGAAGATGTCGCTTCCACATGCATCGAAGCGGCTCTTGGTGAGGTCGTCGAGAATGGTGTCTATCCACTGCCCGGCCCGGACGCAATCGACTTCCCTACATTCACTCAACGAGTGCTCGACGCGATCGGCAGTCCGGCTCGAGTGCTGAGATTGCCTGCACGGCTGAGCCTGGGGCTCGGACGAGCAATGGAGGCCACCATGGCCCATCCTGTGCTCACCAGCGAGAGCGTCGGAGCAGTACTGAGAGGGAGCGTAACCGGAGACTTCCGAGCTGCGGCCGACTCCCTGGGTTTCGCTCCACGTGGCCTCGACGCTGGACTCGCGACCCTCAGATCAAGGTGACGTAGTTGGCGGTGCGCTTGCGTGGATCACCCACGTGACTGAAGTACCGCAGGCCATCGAACCAGTTGATATGTGTGATGCGCTTCTCTTCGTAGATGCCCCAGAGCCGAAAGGGCTGCAACCAGCGAACATCTGCGCGCCTGATCAAGCGCCGCACCAGCGGCTCGGAAGAGGGCACGTGCACGGCCAACCGGAACAACATGTACAAGTTCAGCAATTCATCGCGCTCGGAGGTCTCAAACAGCACTTCAGGCTCCAGGAGCGTAGCGACTCGAGATGCACCATCATGCTCTTTGAGGAGCCCTTTCTCCATCGCGTGGTCCTCAAAGCGGGTAAAGGGCAATGGGATGGCGACTGTCACCCGAACATGATCTACACCGATGGCCTGATTCAGATGAATCGTCTCCCAGACGTTCTCTACCGTCTCCCCAGGTGATCCGACCATATTGAAGGTCGAGAGCTGCATGCCGTACGACTTCACCAGGTGCGCTGCCGAGCGCACCTCGTCATTGGTCACAACCTTCCCCAGAATCTCGGACCGAAGAGCCTCGTTGCCACACTCCAGGCCAATGCCCACACCCAGGCAGCCCGCAGCGGCGAGAGCATTGGTCGTGCGCTCTGTGACCAGAGGGACCGAGCTGTTGCAGGTGAAGGGGACGCCGACCTCATCGCGATAGATGGGCGCAAACTCTTCGAGCCAGGTGGGATGCACGGTGAATAGATCGTCAGAGAAGTGGACGTGTTCCAGGGGATACCGATCCTTGACCTGTAGGACCTCATCGACTGCCCGCCGGGGGCTCTTGCGGCGAGTGAAGCGTCCCCCCCCGTCATACATCTCACGCAATGCATCATTCCAACAAAACCCGCACTCATGAAAACAGCCCCGCCCTGTCGCAAACTTCTTCCACGGCAGTCGAGCAATGAAGGGATAGGTGCGAAAGTAGAGATCGCGGTCGGGAAAGGGCAGAGAGTCAAGGTCCTCGATGAGCGGCCGCATGGGATTCTTGATGAGTTCTCCCTCACGCTCGATCACGAGGTTCGCAACGTCATCGTACGACTCGCCAGCAGCAATTCGCTGCGCAAGCTCCAACACCGCCCCTTCACCCTCACCAATCAGCAATGAATCCACCTGAGGAAGGCGCGCAAGTTCAGGACTGAAGGTCGCATAGGTGCCACCCAGGACCGTCACGCAGTCTGGATGGATCCCCTTCACCAGCCGTGCATCGGCAAGAGCTCGCTCATGACCGGCAACAGGACACGGGACCACGACGAGATCCGGTGTGGAGTTGGCCAGGCGTTGTCGTAGGTCATCCTCCTCGTCGCCCAGCACGAGCTCGACCGCATAGCCTTGAGCCCGCAACACAGCGCTCAGGTCGGTGACCCCCAACGACTCGTTGATACCGTTATCCTGCAAGAACATAACGTTCAGCATCGACGACCTCGAACTGTGCTGAACCACACCATGGCGCCATTGTAGCCAACGAGTCGCTGGTGCACTCGCCGCTCTTTCAAGCTACGCTGCGACCGTGCACTGGATTCCTATCCGTGGTCACCATCGAGGAGGCGAGCAGTACCGTGTCTGGCCGTGTCACGCTTATTGATCCACTCGCCGTCATCGACGGCCGAGAGGCCTTATTCCTCCGCGACGTCTTTGGCGGCGAAGTTCCCCTTTCCTGCCCCTATCCCCCTCTAGAGTTGGCATTCGCTGCTGCAGTGTTGCGCGAAGCAGACGTCGAAGTAGAACTCATCGCTGCCAATGTACTGGGCTTGCGGCATGAAACGGTGGTACGCCGTCTCCAGGCAAATCCACCTGCCATCATCGCCTTCCCTTCAGCCTGGGGATCGCTCGATGACGACCACCAGCTGCTGGAAATGCTGCGAAACGCCCTGCCCGAATCGAAGCTGGTGATCTTCGGCCCGAATGTAACCGCCGAACCCCTTCCGACCCTCGAAAACAGCGCCGCAGACTTCGTGATCCTAGGAGAGCCCGAAGAGGCCCTGCTCCTTCTGGCCCAGGGCACCGCGCCAGCAGAAGTTCCGAACCTGGCCTGGCTGGAAGCGGGCGAACTGCGCGAGAGTGAGCAACGGTTTCCACCGAACTGGGAGAGCTACCCCCTACCGGCCCGAGACCTCCTGCCCCTGGATCGCTACACCGTACCCTTTGCTCGTCGCCACCCCGCCACCACGATGACCACCGTACGCGGCTGCCTGAACACATGTACCTTCTGCCCCACCCACATCTGGCACCGGCGCACCGTGAGGGCGCGGCCGATAGCGCTCGTCATGGAAGAGATCGATGAATTGGTCTATCGCTACGGAATCCGCGAGATCATCCTCCGAGACGACACGTTCACCTGGAACCGGGACCGGGTCTTAGAATTCTGCGCTGCACTCCTCGAGCGCGGCCACGATCTCACGTGGCGCTGTTTTGCCACCGCGAACACGGTCGACGAAGAACTCGTACATGCCATGGCTGCAGCGGGCTGCGTGCAGGTCTGTTTCGGTTTCGAGTCGGGCGACGAAGAGATGCTCGGCAAGAGCGGCAAGCGCACCACGGTACAACAAGGGCGCGACGCTGCACGCTGGGTTCACGAAGCTGGAATGGAGGTCGCTGGGACCTTCCTGGTCGGCATGGAAGGCGAGACCCCCGAGAGCGTCAACCGCTCCATCGCCTTCGCCAAAGAGACCGAGCTCGACTACGTACAGGTAAATATCGCAACGCCTCTACCGGGCACCAGCTTCGGCCGACGCCAGGACAAAAAGGGTCGTAACAGCCAGCCACGATCATTCCGCTGGTTCGGAGCGGCAACCGGTGAGTCCGAAGAACTCGAGCCTGATCTGCTTGTAGGCGAAGCAAGGCGTTTTTATCGCGAGTTCTACTTTCGGCCCAGCTATCTGGCTGGACGGATTCGCTCTCGTCGCGGCCTTGGAGTGCTGGCCACCCACGCACGGCTCGGTCTACGGATGCTGCGCGACACAGTGCGCTGATGGAGCAGGTTCTGTGTAGCGACGGCAGGCGAGAAGGGCCGGCCAACGCACCCCAAGATGCGGTGCTCGCCTACTGCATTCGGAACTCCATCTACCTGAACATCACCAACCTGTGCACTCTTGCCTGCGGCTTCTGCCCGAAGTTCACGGACTGGATGGTGCACGACTACTTCCTCAAGCTGGACCGGGTAGAGATCAGCGCCGAGGTAGTGGTCGAGGCCAGCCGTCTCGCTGCACGCGATGGACGCGCCTCTCGCGAGGATTCAGAGCGTTCCCTTGCGGACGGAGGCTGCGCCTTCGACCTGAGCCCATTCGACGAGGTCGTGTTCGTCGGCTACGGCGAGCCCACCCGAGAGATGACCCTGCTCTTAGCTTCCGCGAAGCTGCTACGCACAGTTGGCGCGAGACGCCTCCGACTCGACACAGATGGCCTGGCAAATCTTCGCGAAGGCCGCGACGTCATTCCCGAGCTCGCAGACCAATTCGAGGCAGTGAGCATCAGCCTCAACGCCCAGAATCCCGAGGTCTATCTGCGCCACTGCCCAAACCGGTACGGAGAAGATGCGTGGTACGCCTGTAAGAACTTCATCAAGGAGGCCACCTCGAAGTTCAGTTGGGTACAAGTCTCTGTCGTCGGCATGCCTGACGTCGACAGAGACGCCTGCCAGCAGATCGTCGAGGAGGAGCTCGGCGCTCGATTCCGCTACCGGGAATACGGCAAGGTCGGCTGACACATACCCGAGCTAGTCAGACTGCGCCTCAGCGAGTGCCTTGAGGCGCGGAGCAATGAACTTGCGCAAGTGCTGACCGAGCGGCATGTCGTTCTCGCACAGGTTGATGTTATCCCCACTCAGGAAGGCGGCAGCGCTGGCACCGGTCCAGACCCGGTCCTCGTCCTCGAGCAGACGCACGGTCAAAGTGCGAAATGCCAGCTTGCTGAGCAGCTTCAAGATCGGGTTCTTGGTGCGCGCTCTGTAGCACTCCCAATAAAGGGTGCGGGTCGGGGACAGGGGCGTCACAAAGGTCTGAAAGTAGTTGATGCTCTGGTCATCCATCTCGGCTGCGCTGGCGTACATACGCACTTCCCGATTCGCCTGCTCGAGACGCACGGTGACCTTACGGTCATCCTCGGAGATGACGCTTGAGTTGAACGCGGTACCAGGCAGGTGCTTGTTGCTGCGCAGCGCCCCATAGAGCTTGTAGAAGGGACTGTAACCGCGGTGAAAGGCGAAGTGGGCATAGTCCACCGAGCTGAACAGCGCCAGGTAGAACGGGCACTTGAACTCCACCCGATACAGTTGAAAATCCTCGAGGACCTCCTCCGGAAGCAGAGCACGCACGGCCTCCTCGTCCACCTGATCACCCAGCCAGCAGAACACCAGACCACCGGCGACGAGGGTGCCGAAGTGGCGCAGACTGCAGCGGCGCGGCTTCGTCAGCGTTGGCTGCTCGCTGACCTCACCACTGTCCGTGTCGAAAAGCCAGCCGTGGTAGGCGCAACGAATCCCACCCTCATCGAGGCTACCCATCGTCATGGGCAGACCCATGTGCGGACACTGGTCGTCATAGGCCCTGGGTTTACCGTCATTCCAGACCACACAGAGCTGCCTGCCCATTGCCTCGACTCGCAGCATCCCCTCGCGACGCAACTCAGCGCGTGTCGCCACTGGAAAAGGCAGGTCGCCGAACGCGTCGAGATCGAGTTGAGGAGTTAGCATGGCACCAGTAAGCCACCGAATGAACGGTGTCGCAACTGCACGTCCACATGAAGTGGCTCAGTCACTGCAGCTGGGAACAAGCTGCACGCTGCGAGTGTCGATGACCGAAGTGCCGCAAGAATCTTCAAGCTGGATGGTGAACAGCGCTGTCTGCCACGCAGCTTCATCGAGGCTGGTGGCCAGCATCTGCACAGCCTCTCCGACGATCTCGATAGTGCCGTCACTGCGCACCTTGAGAGGGCGCCGTTGAGGTAGGTAGGCAGCCAGTGGGCCCGCCTCACCCTCGAGGCTGAACTGAAGAAATGGGTTTGTAGTGCTGAGCGGGTCGTCCCAGATGCCTGGATAGACCCCGGTGAAGCGTGCGCTGGCCCAGGCATGAATACCGCCCTGCTCGCCCTGAATAAGCTCAAGATCACCCCCCTGGGCGAGGCTCTTGTAGACGACAGACCCAGTGCCCAGCTCAACACTCGCAACATCCCTGGCAGCCGCCGCACAGTCGGCGGCTGGACCGCAACCCGATGCGAGGGCCGTCACCCAAGAGACCACCGTGACTGCAAGAAGCCGGGACACCCTCATGGAGCCTCCCAGGGCGGGAATTGTTTCAAAGTAAGGCCGGAGTTAGGCACCCTCGGGATCAGCATGCGCTCCACCACATCAGGGGGCAGCACATCCGTACCCTCATGAGCCAGCCCCACAAGAGCATTTCCCTGCTCATCCACCACCTTGGTGAGGTCATACTCGACGCCGTTCCCGTCGGGGATAACGAAGCGGCCCGAGCCACGCCCAAGGCTCTCATTAACGATGTCCTGGTTCGTGCCGTCCTCACGCAGATGACAGCGGTCGCATGGCTGACTACCGCTAGAAGTCGTGTGTGGCACAACCGGGCCATAACCCATGCCCAGCTTACCGTCGTGAGTGATTCTCACCTTCTGGTCAAAGATTCGACGCCCCGGTGCGGGGGAGTCAACACCATCAGTACAGGTCTGAGTCTTCGGGTCACAGGGAGCAATTACCGTGAAGTACATCTTCTCCTGAGGAGCCATCGGCGTGATCTTGCCGTCCACTCCCATGCCCAGACCGATATAGTCGAGGGTCACCCACGTCCGCTCGCCACTGGCCAGCCCATCGGACTGCTCGCCATCGATGAGACTCTCATCGCAGTTGCGCAGATCGACGGTGACATGGCACCCGAAGCAACTCTGCGTCCATGCCGAGTGGCAGGTGTAGCACTCGATACGGTCGAGATGCGAGAAACCCTTGTCGTCCCGTCCATGAGCCGCGACAAGGTCGGGATTCGAGCCATCCAGGGCCAGATCTACCAACTGTCTCAAGGGATGGGGCTGACCATCAATACGCGAGATCATCTCGGGCACCCCGGAGGCGCTCAGACGCACGGTCTCCATCTCGTTGCCCACCGTAGTGCGAAACACACCGGCAGCATCCGCTGCAATGCCCTGCTCCTGAGTTCCGTGGCAGTCCTCACACTCAACACCCACCTGGTAGTCGTGAGCGCTGTATAGCCGTCCATTACCGTGTACGTCCTGCCCCATATGGCAATCGACACAGCCCATGCCCGCGCTGTAGTGCAGATCGGGAGGGGTCTCGTCGGTGAGGTTGCTGATGTCCTCATCGAGAAGATAGAAGCCAGGCTCACGCCCGTGAATACTCTCGGTGCTGCTCTCGGGATTGGGAGGATCTCCAATCCGACCAATCTCACGCGCGCCCCGAAACATCGTGCCAATGCGGTTGCCGCGATAGTGACAATGCTCGCACTGGGCGTCGGGGATTCGAGTGGTCATGGAATGGGATTGAGGGTGCGGAGGATCGTCGTGGTTCGCGTTCGGATCGGCCGATCGACTGAGCCCATCGCTGTGATACAGCACATGGCAGCCAGCACAGCCCGAAGAACGGAAGTCGCCGCGCACATCGTTTGGCCCGAAATTCCATACGTGACAACGCGGACAGCCCTTTTCCAGATAGTGATCAATGAACTCTCCGAAAGAAGACTCCTCAGTCAGCCGCGGCGGGTCGAGTACAGCGAGGTTATCGGTGGTCCCGATCTCGTCCCCGTGCTCCGTGTCGCTCTGGCCCCGCACACCCAAACTGGCCTGACGCGACTCTTGCAAGCCCGCGTAGTAACGGGTCTTATTCATGTGCCCAGCGAAGGTCGTCATGATCGAGGTAGGGGCAGTCTCGGTGATGGCCTGGTGACAGTCGGACAAGCCGCAGGTCTGGTGAGTTACCCGATAATCGCTGGGATTAACCCAGCGCATATAGTCCGGGTTCACACCATCGAGTTCCAGGCTGCTCAAGCTACGCAGTTCGGTCGGGCCAGCGATGCCGCCAGGGGTCGGCAGATGCGCCTCCTCCTTGCTAGCCTTTGACGCATCACCGCCGTGACAGTCAACACAGGACACCGGCAGCCATGGGTGGATTTCTTCAATGCCTACTCCCTCGGCCGCTCCGGGAGGATCATGACAGTCCACACAACTTGACCCCGAAGAACCGGACTTGCAGGCCTGAACCGATAGCAGCAGACCGACGAACACAGCAAGGCCCAGACCCCTGATGAGGAACTGATTCATCGGTGCTTGTACCTTCCTTATCATCGCGCTCCCTGAAACGTTCATCCCTCAGATAATGTACCTACAGTTTCGCAGCACGCCATGACAGAGCCGACTTCCTCCGATCCAAAGGTCCTCTCGCGTACCGCGCTATCGGTCTTCGCAGTCATTGTAGGTCTTGCGGCGGCCCTGCAGTTGAGCCGCCTACCCTTTCGGTGGGACCCGGTGGCCCTCGCCTACGCTGCCTACTTTCATGAATTCCGCCACGTCATCGAGCTGAATGGCAGCGGAGCGGCCTTCACCACCTTCGTCGGCCTCCATCCCCCAGCGTACTCACTGTTCTTCCTCTGGATGATGAAAGCGAGCGCTCCAGCGGTCTGTTGGTTGACGAGCTCGGGCTTGTTCTCCGTTGCATCCGTACCGCTCGTCTGGATGACCGCGCGCCTCGCCTGTGACGACAGGACCGAAGCATGGCCGCCGATCCTGGACAGCGCCTCCGTCGCTGCACTGGTTCTCGCGATCTCTCCGCACCGGAACGCCTATGGCCTCGAGGTAAACAACTACCCCCTCCTGGTCGCGGTCAGCGCAGCACAGCTCTTGTGCTTTGCCCGGATGATGCGCGCCGAAAGGACCTCGTCACAACAAGCTCGCTCGCTATTCGCCCGCCCAGGCCGCGCCGAAATTGCCTGGGTGCTGGTGACTGCTCTGTCGCTCTGGACTCATGTGCTGAGCATCGCCCTTCCCTGCTCACAGCTCTTGCTTCTGAGACTTCTCCCTGAAGCGAGGCGATACCTGGGTCGCCTGATCACCCTCGCCGCGAGCGCGGCATTGCTCTGCCTTCCACTACTCCCGGGCGTGCTGGCGGGCATAGGCTCGGACCCCATCAACACGGCTCCTGGACTTAGCGGGGCAATGGCCGCTGCTCTGCTCGACTTTCCAGGGCGCTATGGCTCAGAGATCGGTGCCAACCTGCTGGCTGCGCTGATCTTGCTGGGTGCTGCGAACATCCTGCGCCTGCCTCGTGGTGAGAGGCTGGTACCCCTTAGCTGGCTGGCTCACGGCCTGATTGCTGGTGCTCTGGTGATCGGCATGGTCGCCACCGGCATGGCCGCTGCGCACCAGTTCCCCTACTACCTCGTGCTCCTTCCTGCAGGAGCGCTGCTCGTACCGCGGGCGCTGCACTCAGCTCAGCCCACCGCTCTGCGCTACCTGGTGATCGCGCTCTGCGGGGCTGCTCTCTCCGCACATGCCCTGGCCCTGGGCGATGATGCCTTGCGCGGCCGAGCGGCCTGGACGTCCGCAAGCAGTGAACGAGGGCTCATCGAGTTGGCCACCCAGTCCTGGCAGGAGAACTCCTCGCTGCTCCTGTACGGCTTCCCTCAGACCATGGATGACGACAAGGATGCGCTCGACGCAGCGTTTTTCTTCATCCCTCTGGATGAGCAGATCACCTTTGCCCAACCAGAGGTTGAGACCCTGGTCCCCGGAGATCCCAACTGGGGACAGCCACTCCTCTTCGAAAGAGGTCGCTGGCTGTATACCTTCACCGACTTCAAGCAAGACCGCGTGGACGCCATCACCAATGCAACGCTTGCTCGAGGCGAGCGCGTGACCGTCGCCGCCTACAATACTCATTGGGCGCAGCGAGAGGCCGATGAGCTACGAGCCTGGGCGACGGCGAGAGGCGAGCCTGGGCGACGCGCGAAAGACCAGCTGATGTTCGTACTCGAA
>CAZEIY010000045.1:14944-17562 GCA_964512375.1 uncultured Rickettsiales bacterium
CCCACTGTGGGCCAACGGAATCCCCGGCCCGACGAGTCGGACGACCGCTACTCCGGCAGCTCAGCCCACTGAAACGACTCCAGACAGTGGAAGTCGGGCACATCGCCACCTGTAGGAAAGGCCGCAAGATAGCGGCGCCGCGCCCCCTGACCATGGATCCCATATGCGTTGATGCGATGCGGCACCGCGGGAAGAATCTCTCTCGGGATGTGGACCCGACCCCGCCACCTGCTCCCGGAGATCGCCGTCTCCACGTGTAGCGACAGTCCCTGCTCAATGGGCTTGCGCACCCCAGAGAGGCGCAGCACCAGGTAATGACCGCGAGGCCCCACCTCGATCTCGATGTAGTCCTCGCCCGGGCCGCATATAAACAACTCAGCCACCTCGAAGTCCCATAGGCCAGGGGTGGAGCCAACCGCATTCGGTGGCGGTGGGTCATCATGGAAAGGCGCCTCGATCTCGAGCAGCAACGACTCGGGCAGCCCGCTCAGCCGCAACGAGATAACTTCACCAGGGCCCAGCCGGGCACCATCAAAAGTGTGATTAACCAGCAAGCGAATGGCACCGCCCACCTTCTCGTAGTCCACCGATCTGCCCTCGAAGCTATTCACCGAAACACCCCGTGCAGCATCGTTCCCGAGCCCACTGCAATGAACTCTGCCAGACTGCTACCATGCCAAGAAACATGGCCCCTACCAACGACTCAACGCGCTTATCGGCAAACTAGGTTCATGTCCCCCCGACCACTCGGCTCCCTGCTCCTTGCTCTGCTTCTGCTCCCGATAGGCATATCCTGCCTCGACCTCCCCGGTAGCGACTCCGGGGACGAGGACTATCCACCGGACAGCGATGATGACGACGCTACAGAGGACCCCTGGGACGACCCGCTCTGGAATGGAGACGACGATGACAGCGCCCTTGATGGCCAACTGGGCACAGTGAGTTTCTCCTACAACTTCGTAGTCAACAGTGACCAGTACTGGGACTGCCAGCGACGCTATGCCTGGACTGAGCTCCCCGATGCGCCCGCATCGGGCTGTGCAGACTGCCTGAGCACCTGGCGAATCCGATACGAACTACTCGAAAACAACTGTGGCGACTATGGCTGGAACGGAAACGGCTACCAGCTGACTTCAGGTCTCGACCCGATTGAGAGTTGGCTCTGGTTTACGCACGACGAGGGAATCACCTGGCTGCGCTTCCCAGGCCAGGGCGCCATTGTCGAAGACCGGTTTGAGGCGAGTTGGACCTGGAGCAATGATTGCTTCGACATCAACAGCGATGGAGACTGCGACCCGGGTTCCGAGATGAGCTACCGGGAGCTCTTCAAACTCCACTGGTAGGTTGCGGGCCTACTGACCGGGCGCGCTCAGCTTACTTTCGCAGAGCACTGACCAGGCCACCCATCGAGTCCTTTGCGTCGCCAAAGAGCATGCGAGTGTTGGCCTTGAAGAACAACGGGTTTCCCACTCCTGCGTAGCCGGTGGCCATTCCTCGCTTCAACACGACGACGGTACCGGCCTTCCAGACTTCGAGAACCGGCATCCCAAAGATGGGGCTGCTGGCATCCTCGAGGGCACCAGGATTGACGATGTCATTGGCGCCGATGACCAGAACCACCGCTGTGTCCGCCAGATCGTCGTTGATCTCATCCATCTCGAAGACGATGTCGTAAGGAACGCCTGCCTCGGCAAGAAGCACATTCATATGTCCTGGCAGGCGACCGGCCACCGGATGGATGGCAAAGCGAACATTCACGTCAGCCGAGCGCATCAGCTGGCCAAACTCATTGACCAGGTGCTGGGCCTGAGCCACAGCCATACCGTAACCAGGCACCACCACCACGCTCTTGGCATCGGCTAGCAACGCAGCGACTCCGTCCACCTCGATGGGCTGCACCTCGCCATCGACGGCTGCGCCGGCACCTCCGCTCGGGGCCGCACTGGTGGTGCCAAAACCTCCGAACGCGACGTTCCAGATAGAACGATTCATCGCCTTACACATGATGTAGCTCAGAATCGCGCCACTGCTACCCACGAGTGCACCCGTAACAATGAGCAGGTCGTTCTGAAGCATGAATCCAGCAGCGGCCGCGGTCCAACCCGAATAGCTGTTGAGCAACGAGACCACCACCGGCATGTCAGCGCCACCGATGGCGACCACCAGGTGGATGCCAAGAAGAGAGCAGAGCGCCGTCATGACCAACAACCACTCCAGCCCACCGAGGCCTGCAATCGCAGCGCCGGGCTCGGAGGTCTTCACAAACAACACGCCGACAACCACCACCGCGATGACCACCGCTGCATTGAGGACATGCCGGCCGGGCAGTAGGAGCGGCTTGCCGGACATACGGCCCTCAAGCTTCGCCCAGGCGATAACGGAGCCTGTGAACGTGATCGCCCCCAGGGCCACGTCAACGTAGATCTCGATCAGTTCGACCAGGCCCCCGTCAGAGTGGGGGGGATGGAGGAACGTGGAGACACCAACGAGCACCGCTGCCAACCCCACGAAGCTGTGCAGCGCAGCGACGAGCTGAGGCATCGAGGTCATGGCGACGCGCGCAGCCAGGACGGCCCCCACGGCACCTCCCAAGACCAGCGCGCCAAGCATCAACGGCA